>JAZABE010000795.1:0-5752 GCA_036137535.1 Planctomycetota bacterium
AGCAACGGATAAAGAAGCGACTCCCAATAATGCATAAGCAAGAATAAAATGAGCTTTTTTCACAGATCTTCCTTCAACAGAATTTGACGTATAAGGCGATTTCAATCGGTTCCAGCATAACCGGAAAACCAAGTGCCACCAAGTTGATTCCCGGCCAATCTCCGAGTGAATTCCCCGGTTAACGAAGCCCGCGGACTACCGCACCCTTGCAACAGCCTGCTTTTCACAAATTTCGGTGATGGATGCTTCGTCGCGCAAATGGCGAGTTTCAATGCCCCCGGAAATCAACGGTCCGCTGCTTTTGGCAAATTCTTCGGTACCGTAACAGTTGATAATTGCCGTTACTGCGTAACCCTGATCGCGAAGAGATGTGAGGGCAACAACTTCAATGTCTGTCACCTGTGACAGAATTGCGATCACGGTAGCGTCACGCGGCAGTCGATCAGCTGCCTCAGAAACAAGTCGCTCCAAATCAAGACCACTGGTTTTCTCCAAGCGAGCTAATGCTGCAAAAATCTTCTCTAATTGTTCCACGCCCCGCTTTGTCTCCACAATCACTGGTCGCAACCGTTCACTTTCAGCGTGCATTTCAGCCGAAGCTTTTGCTTCTTTTCGGATCCGAGAATCGCCGGTCCAGCCTTCAGTTCGGATTCTATCGGCCGCATCGCGACCATTGGAAATCAAGCCGACTTGTTGGTTCATGTGATAAACTGTGTTGGCAATCGATGCCGCGGCGGTGATTGCGATCTCACTGCGGTAGGGCTCATGCTTTCGGGGAAAGGCCTTCCTGTGAAAATCCACAAGGAGAGTAACTCCGACCACAGTGGAGGGTTCGTAAACCCTGCTGTGAAGCTCTCCCGTCCGGGCCGTCGCTTTCCAATCAATGCGATTCATGGAATCGCCTCGCTGGTACTCGCGGACACCGGCAATTCTTGTTGGATCTTCCATTATTCGGTAGGTCATGGTGACTTCACCGATAGGTCGCCGTGAAGCAACATCATAGTCGGCCAAAGGTACCGGTTTGGGGAAAACAAGAATGTAGCTCGGCTTGGAAAGCACTTTAAAACGGCGATGCAGCCCGAACAAGTCACCAGTCTCCAGGACTAAAGGCCCCACCTGGTAGTATCCCCGACGGTTACATTCAAGCTGGTAAGAAAGCTTGTGTTCACCCATTCCGTTGATTTTTGTGACAGCGACCCGAGAACCGTGAACGCCAAGCTTGGGCGGTTTATACATTAACGCGTCTTTGGGAAGAAGGTCTTCGACAAGCAGCCAAAGCACGGGGATTGCCCCCCTATTTTGCACGGTAATGGTCACCGGAACTTTGTCGCCGATTTTGGCGATTAACTGTCGGCAGTCTCGTTTTGCGAACAGGCTATCCGCCCAGGTTTTGGTGAGCCAACGACTCAACAACGTAATTCCTGCAATCGTGTAAATCACGTAGAGGAGAAGGCTCATCTTGAATACAAGTGCGAGAATAAAACCAACGACTCCCGCGAGTATCCAAATCATTTAGTTCTCCTGAAAAGTGACAACGGATTAATCAGTCGTCAAAACCGGAACCGCAATTTCAGACAGAATTCCTTCAACAACTTGGGTTGCCGTGACCTTCCGCAAACGACTTTCGGGTTTCAAGATCATTCGATGAGTCATCACCGGAGCAACTACTTTTTTGACATCATCCGGTTGTACGTAATTCCTACCGCGAACGGCGGCCATGGCCTGGGAAGTCCGAAAAAGTGCTATGGAAGCCCGAGGACTCCCTCCCAAGCTTAAGTCTTGATGGTTTCGCGTATCGTGAACAATCTGCAGAATATATTTCCGGATCTTGGGATCAACATGCACAGAACGTATCTGATTCTGGCAAGTCAAAATTTCCGCTGTTGTCACCACTGGTGAGATGGTCTCTACCGGATGCCCCGCCTGCAACAACTCCAGCATTTTGAGTTCTTCATCCATTGCCGGATAACCCAGACTGTATTTCATGAGAAAACGATCGAGTTGAGCTTCCGGTAGGGGAAACGTTCCCTCCTGATCGACCGGGTTTTGAGTCGCAATCACGACAAAAGGCGGTTCCAGAACATAAGTCGTGCCATCAACCGTGACCCGCGATTCCCCCATTGCTTCTAGCAACGCGGCCTGGGTTCTTGGAGTGGTTCGGTTGATTTCATCCGCTAAAACAATATTTCCAAAAAGTGGCCCCGTTCGAAATTCAAACTCCCCTGTTTTCTGGTTGAAGATGGACGCTCCCGTAACATCACTGGGCAAAAGATCTGGGGTACACTGAATTCGCTTAAATTCTCCACCGACACTCGCAGCCAATGCACGAGCGAGCATGGTCTTGGCAACTCCGGGCACATCTTCCAAAAGAATATGTCCCTCACAAAACCAAGAAACCAGCGAAAGAACCAGTTGTTGGCGTTTACCCACAATGACTTGTTCAACATTTTGAATGATTCGTTTTGCAACATCCTGAACTTCGTTCATTTGGTGTGGCCCGCCCCTTCAGATACTTGTTACCACCAGTACTGGCTAGAGTGATCCCAGAACGGTTCAAGCGACTCAGGCATCACCTGAAAAACAATCCTGATCCAACCAGCCAACATGATTCCACTATAAACGAATTTCAACATCGAGTTAGGTCGAAGAGTCGAAGGGGTTCCAAGACACGTCCGCACGAACCCAACGGTTGGCGGTACTGCCCCCTTAAAAAACCGGTTCTTCGAGCCGTCGTAAATTCAACTCATTACTTTGAACTAAGGCTTTTTTGCTGGCGAGTAACCACTTTTTGTAAAAAAAACGGATTCGCAATTTTTCTCGCCATTCCGGAGACCGGTGATTTGCCCGCACTCGGGACTGCCCAATCAACCCGAACCGCATTTTTCGGCTTAAAAAAAGGATTGAGAACCGATTTTGGAGGGACAGCGAGACTGTTTTCAATCGGCAACATTCCGGGTGGCATTGCAAAAGGGCTGATCCCATACGCTCTGGCCACAATGCGATTGTAATAAACGGGTGGGTAGACAGCGAAATAGGGAGGTCGTGGGGCGATCACCGTATTGCCCGACCGAATTCCACCCATTCCATCTCTTGGCCCTGGATCTTGTGCATTACCTGGCGTCGTTTGTACCCAAAACCACGCGGCTAAAAATACGATCAGTGCTGTTTCCTTATTCATGTTGTCATCCCAAAATAGTTCAGTGGCGTGTTAGCATCCTGTCCCTAACCCAAAGCCGTCAACAACTGTCTAATTGCGTGCTACCCGTCTATTTTCAAGTTGATTAAAGCTAAGAACTATTCAAGTGAATTCTTTGAAACCATCATGAATCCACAGAATCTAAGAGGAAAGAGGAGAAAAAGTGCTCGATTCGGGCGTTATCAAGGAATTTCTGGCCCAAGAATTTGAACTGATTGGGATCTGCCCTGCTGTCACACCAGCGGGATTATCAAAATTCAATTCCTGGCTGGATGCCGGGTATGCGGGCGAAATGAGTTATCTGCCCGACCGCCGGGATGCCTATGCTCATCCAAGTTCCGTTCTGGACAACGTTCGTTCGATCGTCATGCTTGGTTCCAAGTACGCAAACCAAAAATCAATAACTCATTTGAATTGCGATGGTAAAATCGCACGATACGCGAGAAGCGGACTCGATTACCACGATGTTATTCATGGAAAACTAAAATCCGCCAAACAGCATTTTGAATCACTGGATCCCAAAGCCAGTTTTCGGGGTGTGGTCGATACAGCCCCTTTACTGGAACGAGAATTTGCACAACTTGCGGGCTTGGGTTGGCAGGGCAAAAACACAATGCTGATTTCAAAAACGGACGGCAGCTGGTTTTTCCTGTCCGCTTTGCTGACCGATCTGGAACTCGAGTATGACCAACCTTTCGAGGCCCAACATTGCGGTTCCTGTACTGCCTGTCTGGACGCTTGCCCAACAGATGCTTTTGTCGAACCCTTCGTCATGAACGGCTCTAAATGCATCAGCTACTTCAACATCGAAAGTCAAAGCCTGCCCAGTACAAAGTTCCGTCATCAAATCGGAAACTGGCTATTTGGATGTGATGTCTGCCAGGAGGTTTGTCCATGGAACCAGAAATCCACTGCCTACATCAGCGAAGATGAAGAACAAAACGAGTTAACCGGTGATCAAACCGGGTTAAGCATCGAGGAAATCCACGAACTTTTTAAATTAGATGAACCCACCTTTCGGCGCCGATTTCGCAAAACACCTTTTTGGGGGAGAAAACGTCGTGGAATTTTGCGGATTGCAGCGATTGTACTGGGAAACCAAACACGGCCGGACTCGATCCCAATCTTGATTCAGGGGCTCAATGAACAAGAACCTCTAATCAGGGCTGCCTGTGTCTGGGCTTTAGGCGAGTTTAATGGGGAAAAATCTCGCATTGCGCTCTCTAATCTGATGCGTACAGAGATCAATGAGTCGGTTTTAACCGAGTTAAATCTAGCAATCCGCAAATAAACCCCGGCTGCCCAAAAATTCGGGAACCAAGCCCATATTTTACCCGTCTTAGCTTGGAATAGAACAGACATTCAAACTGGACTGGATTTTCCGGTTTTTTGGGTGAGTGAAGATGAAATACCGCAGAATATGCCACGGAACAAGCTAGACATGAATTGGAAGCAGTAACTACTATGTAACTTTAAGCGGCCGAAATCGAGTACCGACTTCGGTTCAATTTCCAATTAATTTAAGGATGGACAAGAATGGAGTCACAAGCGGAAGTTTTTGCGGACGGAATGGGAGAAATCACGCTTTCGGGTGGAATGGTGAGAATTGACCTGGTCAGCTTATCTTCATCCAAACAGGACGAACAAGGAAAACCACAACTAGAATTTCGCCAGAGAATCGTAATGCCACCGGACGGGTTTTTGCGAAGCTTTAGTGCGATGGAAGACCTGGTTAAAAAACTGGTTGATGCTGGTGTGGTCAAAACGAGAGACGGTGAACCTCAACCAGCGACCACTGGCAACGAGGTTCAGGAGCCACCAAAGTCTCCAAATTTTTGAAATTTTGAATTTAGGTTAAGAGGCGATTTCAATGGCCAATTTTTACCCACCTTCTGTAAACGGAATTGACCGTGAGGTTGATCTGAACGCGTCAATCAAAGCAAGACTGCTTTTTGATTATGCCGACCTCGATGGAAACCCACTTGAAAAAGTGCGATTTTTCGACAGCAATTGTGCAAATCAATCTGGTTTTTTTACCGTCGACGGTGTTCAACAAAACGCCGGTCAATGGTTTGAAGTCGCCGTAGCCGATTTAGACACTGTCCGATACCATGCTGGCCTGACCGTCAGTAACGAAGTGATCAACATGCTGGTCTATGATGGCGGATTCTGGAGCGAGCCCAGTTCTGCTCGGGCCTACAGCGTTGAGCCCAATTTCCGACCACCAGAAGTTGAAACATTCAGCACTTCGGTCCTTGGCAACGAAAACATTCTTGCCAGCACGATGTTCGAAGCATCCGATTTTGATGGCGATTCCATCGTCAAGTATCGCGTCCGCGACCAAAAATCGAATTCCAACAGCGGTGCCTTCTGGGTCAACAACGTCAAACAACGACAAGGCCAATGGTTTGAGTTCTCCGGCGAAGAGCTTCCTAAGGTGCGTTATTACGGTGGAAAAAACCCTCAAAGCGAAACGTTCTTTGTGCAGGCCTATGATGGGGACAAGTGGAGCACTATTGAATCCAACACGGTTCAAACGCTCAGGAACCAGTACCG
>JAZABE010000796.1:0-2550 GCA_036137535.1 Planctomycetota bacterium
GTAAATGCCCTGGTAAGCCCCAATGGCATGGGGCGCATGATCATCGGTGAAAATGAATACGATATTTGGACGATTATTGCTTGCAGTGGTATTGGTGCAAAGCAAAGCGACTAAAACGAAAAAAATATTTTTCATGATGGCTACCAGTTGGAAAGACACGGGCTGCTTTCATCTTATCAGCTTCAGATTCGACTGGTAGTCTGGCAGCACCCATGGCTTGAAACTACCGGTTTTGTTTACGGTGTATCAGCCGAATTGGCATTGGGTCTCAGGAAATTCGGTTCAAGTCCATGGTTTTTATGCCACAATTTTGCATTTAATGCGCCTGGACCCTAAGCAGTTGGCGTTTCGGTGCGGTGGCAGAGATTACCGATTAACGGATGTCCACGGTAGAGCAGCAAAGCCCCTGCAGGTTTGCCCAAATAACTTGGGAGGTATCAGGGAAACAAATTTTTCACCTGCTGGCCATTTCACTCAGGTTTTGGTGGCAGATAACCGATATTATCACAGCGAGTTGTGCTGCGCAGGTGTTTTCTGGAGAACGGGTCTTAGCATTTGGAAACGCCGGCTCGGCCGATGGATCGGTAATGGGTTAAAGTGCAAAAGGCTTTGAGGCTGTTGATGAATATCCAGGTCATGGAGGAAGCCGGAATTGCCGGTGAATTTCGGCAAAGTTCTAGCGGTTGGTCAGGCGAAGATCGGCGGGTCTTCAAAAAGCCGGGTGACGAGGAAGTTGGCGTCCGAATTTATTTCGAAATTGTGGGGAGTGGGCAGTTTCAAGCGGGAGCTTTCTGCACCGAGTCCGGTGTGAACCAGGCGTGGGTGAAACCAAGAGCAGTGCTGCCGTTAACGGCTAATGCGGATCCATCGTTTAGGTTTTCTCACTGGATAGTTGGCCAGGACTATGCCGGGGCGACTCGAACGCGGCGAGTCGTTGCTCAGCCGGGGCTGCGGATCAAGGCGGTGTTTGTCCCCTTGGATTGCCAAGAGATTCGCTAATTTGAAGTCCTGGTTTACTTCCAAGTATTCGGTTTCACCGGCTTGCCGTTGGTGGTTAATATTTGAAAGTGGTGAAAGCCGGCACTCATACCGGAATATCTCCAGACGATTTTTTTGTCTCGGGTAACCTCGAATAATTTGACCTTCTGTCCCGTAGCGTGGTAACTCGAAATTACGGTGTTGCCATTGGGTAGGCGTTGGGCGCCACAAGCATCATCAAACAGGTTTTCACCGATATCTTGGTTGTCCACCTTCCAGACCGTTTTACCTTGGGGATCAACTTCAATAAGGCGATTGCCATTGGTGCAAGCAATGACGGTGTTCCCGTTTTTAAGACGAATGCCCGTAAATGGCCAATCTCGCTTGTCCCTGCCACGGTCATCTGTTGGGAAAGATTTGACAACTTTTCCAGTGATTCGGTCGTATTCTTTCACAGCGAAATCCAGCAGATGAGGTGCCAGATAATTGCCGTTTGGCAAAACCCGCAACATGCGAGTTTGCATGTGAAAATTGTTTTTCTGGCATTGGAGAGGCGTTGTTTTGACAATTTTTCCTTGGCGGTTGATCTCGATGGCGCGGGGTTCAGGGCCAAGCTCTGCGACCAAAATATTTTGATTCGGAAGTACTACCGCGGTTGATACTTCTTTTTGTTGTCCTTGATAGGAAAACAGGATTTCATCAGTTTTTGGATTAACTTCGACAACACCCCCGTTTGGGTATTGGGGAGTGTTGTATAAAGCCAGTAACACGTTTCCGTTGGGCAGAACCCATCCATCGCTGGCGGGCATATTGAATTTCCATTGAGTCGTGCCATCTTCACCGATGATCACAACTCGGTTAGCCTTCCCTACACCGAGAAAAGAATGCTTTACAGTTTCGGCCGCTGAAGCTGGAGACGGCAAGAACGGGGCAGCGATCAAAACCAATGTCATTAAAATTCGGGGAGGCAAGTTCATGCAAGCGGCTTTCTTTCAAGGGTGAGATTAGCAAAGTCAAAACTGAATGGGCTTGGATTCATTAAATGCGGATTCGAGGGCTGCGTCTAAGATTTTTTGGGTTTTGAGTGATGCTTCAGGCCAAAAAGAATCGGTCTTTCCTGCCAGCACGAGTCCTGAAAAGGTTTCAAACAGCTTGCTCTCTTGCGAACCTGGTTTATTGTTGGCGTATTCGGGAATCAGGTAACGTTGGGTGTGGTTTTCCATGGTGAAGTCACAGCGATCCACAACAAAATTGGAATTGAAGACCTCGAAATTTAGTTGGTTACCATGAAACGGGGGGACGAAATCATCCACTCTCAAAAACCCCTTGGTTCCAGCGACCGAGCAAAACTGCTGATGTTCCGTAATGAATGAGCTGTAAAAACTGGCGCTCACCCCGCCGTCGAAAAACAATTCCAAAGAAAACTCCATGGGTACCGGCAGGGGACTATCACTTCGATGATGCTGGGAAAGCATGCGGCCGATTACTGAGGTTGGCATTTGGTAATCCATTGCCCATAAGGCAAAGCGGATTTGATACCAGCCCAAATCACCCAGGCAGCCTTGAGGTTCA
>JAZABE010000797.1:0-14807 GCA_036137535.1 Planctomycetota bacterium
ATAAGGGTCATCTTCTGTGGTAGCTTGTCCGTCTGAAACCAGCACAATTGTCGATAACTGTGTTGTTTCCAGCGATTCCTTTAAAGCCAGCCAAACATTGGTGCCCCGCCCCGTGGGTTTTAAATCAATTTGGTAATTGGGCTTCAGGGACTGTGGTTCCGCCGAAGAACCGGTCCCGGATTGACTTGATGGACCTTCCGGATTTTCGGTTTTATCTTCCCCGTTCCTACGACTGACGGCATTCAGCGTCGCCGCCGTCCGATTCGTCAATTCAAATTCATTGACCCTCACTGCACCCTTGAGACGGAGTTGCTGTAAAATTTCATGATCGTTTCGAGTGATCGCTTTTTCAAGAAGTTGGGTGCGGGAAACCTTACCGCTCTTTAACTCCTCTTCACTAAAGCCAAATTTTCCGGAAAGCTGCTTTACGACCGCAGGATCACGGTATTGATCTTTGATATCCATGGAACTTGAAACATCCAACGCCAAGACAATATTGGGCCTGCGGACAATTTCTTTCCGAAATGAAATTGAAGGCTTCAAAAACACGAGAGCCAGCAAAAACAACACAGTAAATCGAATAAACCCTAAGGTGATTCGCAGACCCAACGGACAGGTTTTCAATTCTCTGGAATACGTCCAGAAAACAAACAAACCGATTGCCAAGACAATACCAACAAAGACGAACAAGTAACCTGATTCGGGCAGATTCATCCAGTTGAATTCGGGTTGACGATCATCGCCGGGCTTAGAATTCACCACCCAACGCAAAAAAGCATTCGCAAAAACCACAGCTTTGTAATTCACTTTCTTTTCGATTCCCGGTTTAATATTCCCAAACAGAATTCACATTCTCGTTGACAAAATCATCACCGATTTTTGTACCTTCTTTATCAAAAACCCGAAGACCGGTCGCATGGGCCACTAGGAGCTTTCCATCCTTTAATTGAATTGCGCTTTTTGGTGTAAACGATCCTCGAATTCTCAACACTTGATTTTTATCTTTGTCAAAAATCGAAACGATTGTGCTATGAACCACTAGTGTATTACCATTGGCCAGTCTGCGGGCTTCTTTGCAATTGGAAACGCCCTGAGCACTACTGATCTGATAGACAATATTTGAATTTCCATCGATCTCAACAACCCGTTTATTGAACGCAATCAGCGTGTTACCAGATGCCAATCGCTCCGCACTAAATGCGGATCCCGTTACATTTTTAGCTTCCCAGACCACGCGACCCTTGGAATCAAGCTCCACAACCGGACGAGTCGTGTCTGTCCAGGCAACCAAGTAATTTCCATTACGGAGCTTGCGTGCACTCCTGGGAAATTTAGTCGTCGCGACAGCATTGATTTGCTTACCACTAAAATCCAACTCTAAGATTCGGCGCCGTGAATATTCAACAACAATTTTATTGCCGTTTCTCAAGGCAACCACGTCTTCCGGATTGTATCCGGTGATTTCGCCGTCCTCCTTAGTCAATCCTTTGCCAATACTAAACTCCATGATTTTCTGGGTAGTTCCAACCAAAATTTTTCCAAATCGAAGCTGGACAGGCATTTTCACCTTGAGTGAATCAGCGTTTTCATCCAACCAAACTTTCCATTGCCCCGCCGATTTCTTACGTTCCTCCTCAGTTCCATTCGCCTTAAATTCAATCTTGGCGCCGGTCATATTTTTGAGAATCAAATAAGCTTCAACCCTGCGAAATTCACTCGTAGATCCCAGTATTTTTTGAGCCACAGCAAGACAACTTTTATCACCTCTGATAGCCAGCTCACTGGCGGAAGAGATCTGAACCGATTCTGAATCATTTGACAACAAATCGACTAACAAAGAATTCGCTGAGTCGACTTTGGTTACCACAGGTATCAGCAATAACAACTGTTTTTCATCTGCAGATTCCAAAACCTGAGCCATGGAAGCAACGTCCGGAGGATAGGTCGTCAGAAACTTGACAATGGCCGAATTGAACCCATCGGGCAAACCAAGACGACTCCAGCCTAAAACCAAGTGAGTTACCGCCGGACCCTGAACTGCGACCGCTGCCGTGGCCGTGTCAAAAAAGACTTGATAACGGTTGGTCAGCAGATCCTTTACGCTCGCATTCGGGGACTCTGCAACCAGAACTTTATCGAGGAATTGAATGGTTTTTGCTGGCAACTTGGAAAAGATCCCCGTTTCCTCCAGGTTCACCAGTAGTTGCTTGAGAGCACTTGTCTTGTCTGCAACTTGAAGTTCATAAAGTTTTTGAACATCTTCAAACGCCTTATCGTACTCTTCCAGTTTCGCAAAAATCTTCAACCGTTCCTGGATCGCCCGAAGATCACCTTCACTGATTTTGGCCCCCAACTCTTCAAGTCGGTCCCGCAAACTCCTAAGAGCCACTACCCGATTAAGACCGACAATCCAGATTTGATGACCATCACTGAACAGGTTACCAACCTTGTTCTCAACACCAAGATTGACACCGACCTGGGACAGTTGTCTGCCCGTTTTCAAATCGTATTTGACAATGGTATCCTCAACAGGAACATAAACCCCTTGACTCGTAATAAACCCCCGCCCATACGAGTTCCCGGCAAATTTATGGTACCACTGCAGCTTTCCATCGCCGGACAGGCTGTAAGCAAGAATGGCTTTGTTCGTGGCCATAAACAGCATATCGTTGCAATGCCCAAGACAGTAAGCATGGCTGACTTCTTCATCAAAAGGTATCCGCGGGGCGTCCCAGAGAAATCGTCCGTTTCGTCGATCAATTGCAAAAACATAGTCGTGGTCAGAGGCCATCACGATCAAGGCGTTTCGCCAAGCCACTACCACATCGTCATCCCATCCCGCAGACATGAGCATCTCTTGACGCTGGTTATAAGAGGTTTGAACACTTTGCTTTTTACCATCTCTTTGATAACGTCGAGCGAACTGTATATTTCCCGTTGCCGCGTTCAATGCAAACAAGACTCCAGAGCCACACGTCACATACGCTTCTTGACCCGCAATGGTAATTTCGACAGGAGAAAAATGATTCACGCCTTCCGAAGGATCGTCGCACAAAAATGTCTTCCAAACCGTCTTCCCCTTGCTTGAAGAATCCATAGCGTAAATGGAAATGGCTCCGCCTTCTGTCACCGGGCAAAGAACCAAGTTTCCAAACGGAATTGGAGTGCCTAGGAACCCAGCTTTACCCTGCGTCGTATCACTCTTTTCTTCCTCTAGAGTTGCCGACTTTTCCAAGGCACTGCGAGTCCACAAGACTTTGCCCGTTTGCAGGTTGTAAGCCGTCAGGTAATTCGTACGAGAACGCGTCAGGTTAACGGGCTGGTTAAACACCCGATTGGTCGAAGAAGATTTGCGTGTTCGCGGGATAGAATCATCCAACTGCGAATAATTCTTGCCTTCGATGGAATAAACAACTCCCTGATGTATCGACATCGACTGATGGATTTTGTCAAAGAAATACCAACCTTCTTTTTCGTCTTTGGGGAAACTGACTGGAATTGGTGATCCATTGCGATTTCTTGCGGTTTGGCCATAAGTCCTAGCGTTCCACGAAGCATCATCTAAATCAAAGTGGTTCAGCCAAAGTGAATGCCAAATGGCCAACTCCGATTTTCCGGTTGCGTCAATACACACCAGATCATTGGTCGTCTTGAAAACGACGCGACTGTTTGAATAAAGCAGTTGCCCCGCAGGAAACCATTTTTCAGACTTCCATTTTTGCGAAAGTGCAGTAACTCCTGTATCGGCTTTCTCTTGATCGACTGAACCACCTTGGAGAATTTCCCCCAAGTCCGAACCGCCTTTCCCCTTCGAAAACATATAAGGAAATCTGAATTCATAACCTTGAGTCAAATCACCATCAGTAGCGTTTTCAGGCAAATCAGGCATAACGCCTGATCGATCAGACCCAACTAATCTCATGGCAACGGATTCACCACCCTCGGCAATTCCGCCCTTTGATTTGGAGAGATAGACGAGATGTTGCTTGACATTCGCCAACAACACTTTTGCGGAAGAATCGTCATCAACAACCGTAGAATTAATCGCCTGATCTGCGGCTTCCTGGTCTCCCAAATTCCCGGCAGCAATCGCTACGCGAATCAGGACCTCATTTTTATTGACCGAGGGATCAGGATGCTCAGTCAAAATCTTGTTAAACATTCGACTCGCGGCCACGAAATCGTGACGGTCGAGCGAGCGACACCCCAGTTCATAGGCAGCATCGTCTCCAAAAGAACTCATGAAATAAAGGCGAACCAGTTTACTGAGCGCATCATCCGTTGCTTCGAAAAACTGCCCAGGCACCAAGGCCTTTGCTTTACCATCAGCGGAAATCCGGTAAACCTGCAAACCGTTAGCGGGTAAATTCCGGATGGTCTCCTCAACCTGCCTGACCAGTGAAATATAGGTTTCTCCATCCTCCGTGATAAGACTGTTCCCACTCTTCTCAAGAACTCGATCCCAGAGAATAGCCGCGTTCCGATAATTCTTTTCTTCAACAAATGCCGAGGCACGCTTGAGGGAATCTTCAAGATCAGAATCCGTTTTTAACGCAGCACCGCCAGCATATTTTTCTTCATTTTTTTTGACCTGTTTTTCATCGACGCGTTCCGTTTTAAGCTGGGCAGGTGCTTCTTGAAGTTGGATTCGAACTTGTGAATTGGCAGTTAAAGCGCCAACCGCGAACACAGTGGCGGTCCACAAGATGCCCGAAACATGCTTTTTCACCTTTGGCATGAACATTTCTCCCTCAAGATGAACCTAACGGCGCCGGCCATACAACCATCCTAAAAACTGTTCAAGAATTAATATCCCGCCCAACAGGAACAAGACAAAAATCCAGTACTCGGTTCTCGCTCCTTGCACAGTTTGCGAGGACATTCTTGGACCGCTAATCACTTTTACATTTTTCCCAAAATAATCATCCCCCACCGTCTCGAAATCAAGTCTCTTCAAATCACCTTCCACAGCATCGACATTCGCGGCAAAAATACGGGTTTGGGTAACCTCATTGCCATCAATCTTCTCGAGGTTGGTCAAAGTCATGACATAAAAACCGGAGTCCTTCATTTGGGGAAATGTGACTTTTCGATATTTGGCCTGTTTACCTTCACCAGTCCCGGTCGAAATTGCGTTCACGTTTCGCTTCTCACCTTTAGGGGGATCAATGATGGCATTGGTCTTAACCACTGAAATGTCGATCGTTTCAGCAATTCCATCTCCAACTGACGGGCTTTCGATCGACTCCTTAACCGAAAGGTATTCACACATCTCCATGTGCATAATGATGTTGGCAGATCCGATTTGCGGAAGATTGGTCCAATCTTCGTCGCCGGGAAAGGTAAAGGCGACGACACGACCTTTGCCATAACGTTTTTCTGCAATCGCAACCTGACTCGATTCATCGTTGTAACGGGCGAGGACATTGGTATTCTCGCCTCTGTCCTCTACATTTTCCGCTTTTTCCGCAGTCACCATCCAGACATCTCCGTTGGAAAACTTGAACCGCCAACACCCATATCGATGTTTTTCCAAGTCTGTTTGTTTGGGCAACTTGTTTAAAACCAGTTCCGAACTGACCTGTCCTTCAAAACTGAATTTCACTCCCGGGCCCGCGGTCAACTTGACGGGATAACGTTCGAATTGCCCCACAACGTCAGAGACAACGAATTCCGCACCGATCTCAACCCCTTTGGATTCAACTTCAAAAACCCTGAATTCTGCCCCGCTCGAAACTGAATTTGGATCTGAAGCAAACACTTTCGATTCCGCATGCAAGGGTCCAAACTTGTAATGGTGATGGGCTTCCATAACCGGCGATACCGGTTCGAGAATCGGCTTCAACCCCGTTTCCGTGCTGGTCCACCAGCTATAAAAATTGACTAGGCTGACCGCGATATTACCTTGTCCCTCAAACACGCTGGTAATCTGGCTTTTACTCTCACCCAGATCCAGATTCACCCACTCCTCCTGATTGACATCTCCTTCCATCTCAATCAGTCGGATAGGAGAAAGCCCGGATCCACCCTGCAATCGGGCTCGCGTATTCACGTTTTTGCTTTCCGCAAGAGCTTTGGCTTTGACAGGATCAAAGTAAAACTGTTTATTGAAAATGGACTCATTGATCTGATCCCCTAACATCAGCACTAAACTGCCACCATCACCAACCCATTCTTCGATGGTTTCCAACTGACCTTCAGAAAGTTCATCCACGTTGCAAAGGTACACAATCTGATATCGTGAAAAATCGACAGATGACAATTCGCCAATGCCAACCACTGTCGGCAAAAACCCTGAAACCGAGTCGACAGGACGAATTGCACGACGCAAATAATAGGTCTCGGATCGGTCCTCTATTGCTGAAGGGTCACCATCGATCAAAAGTACAGATGTCCCCTGTTTAACTTCTGCCGCATAAAATCGTTTACTATCCAGTTCGACAAGGTCCTGAGAAACATCACCCACATGGACCTCCGCCCAAACTTTCCAGAATTTAGACCGATTGGCAATGTCATCAGCTGCTTCAAAAAACTCTGGAACGTCGAGGCTGTACCTCACCGGGAATGATTTCGTGACGGAATTGGCTTGCCCGGGTTCAATCAAGCTGATGAATTCAGTGTCCGCAACTGCATTTTCATTCTTGTAAAATTCCAGCCGGACATCCCGCACAGCTGACGTCCCAAAATTGGTAACCGTAACATAAAAAGTGTTTTCTCTACCTGAGCTTAAAGGAGACTCTGGCTTCATCGCCGTAATTGCCAAATTCAGGTCTTCACTTACCTGGTCACCCACGTCAACAACGTAGCATCCAAGCGGCGTATTTTCAGCGATATCCTTGAGGAGATTTTGCGCGGGATGACCCTCCTCACTCTGCGAACTGAACCACCAGTCTCGTTCCCGGAGATCGGTCACCAGATAAAAAACACGATTCTTGCCTTCTTGCCTCCCTGCAGTCGCGTTAACCATTGCCCGTAATCCACTGTCAAAACGCGCCGGGAAATCAGAGCAGGTGATTTCGTCAATCGCGTCATTGATTTCCGTCAAAGTGTCTTCCGTTACATCCATTTGGGTCACGGCAGGATTTTCGATCTGTGAAGTAAGGTAAACCGAGAGCGTATTTGATGATTTGTCTTTTGACAAAACTTTGACGAACTCTTTGACCTTGTCTTTCGCGTTATCAAAAATTGTCTTGTTTCCGGTCCGCACGTTCATGCTGAACGAATCATCTAAAACCACAATTCTTTCAAATTGCTGATTCTCGCCCAAGAAGTTTGCATCGCTCGGAAAAAAGGGACGGGCCAACAAAAAGCCAATTAGAAAAATAGCGATGCAGCGCAAGATCAACAGAATGATGTGCTCCAGCTGAATCCGGCGTTGATTTTTCTTGTTTGCGTTTAACAAGAACTCCATCGCAGCCCATTCAACAACCCGAAATCGCCGACGGTTCAACAAGTGAATAATGATTGGCGAGGCAATGGCAATCAGCCCCAGCCAGAACATTAACGGGATTGTCAAAAACGAAGCCATGTCGCTTTACGTTCCTTTGGTAGTCTTCACTACTTCCGCAGTAGCAAGTTCTTTTTGATTTTTTTCCGGAATGTTAAATACGAAGCCAAAGTTGCGTCCAGGGGACGACTGGTATTGACCAGCACATGATCCACTCCATTGATTGAACACATTTTCTTGACTTGTCCCATGTAGCTTTGGACTTCATCCAGGTAAGCCTGGCGTAAAGCTCGGGGCTCAGCATGCAGTTGAGCGTCAATCTCCAACCCTTTAAACAGCGTCATGTCTTCAAATGGAAATTCCAGTTCATGGTCGTGCATAACATGAAATACAATCACCTCGTGATTTCGAAGCCGGAATTGCCTTAACGACTCCTGCAACGAATCCATATCCAGAAATAGGTCAGACACCAGGACGACCAGCCCCCTTGTCTTGATCTGACCAGCAAGCTGAATATAAATATCACTGATATCCGTCTTGTCCTCAGGAGAAGTGTTCTGCAACTCATGCAACATCAGTTTCAGATGATTTGGATGGGAGCTTGCTTTCAGGTTCTTTTCAATCTTGTTCGAAAAAGTAACCAGCCCTACAGAGTCCTGTTGCTGCTGCAGCATGAACGCCAAGCTGGCCGCAGCGGTTGCCCCGTAGTCAAACTTGCTCCAACCATCAACTTCACCGTATCGCATTGACTTTGAACAATCCAAAATAATCGTGGACTTGAGGTTCGTCTCCTCTTCATATTCCTTGATATAAAGGCGATCCGTCTTGGACCAGACTTTCCAGTCAATGTGTTTCAGATCATCCCCAAAAGCATATTCCCGGTGGCCGGCAAACTCGATGGCAAAACCGTTATACGGACTACGATGTTGACCCGTCAAAAACCCTTCGACAACCAGTCGCGCACGCAAATCGAGCCGCTTAATTCGCTCAAGTGTTTTCGGGTCAAAGTAGTTTTTTTCAGTCGTTGCCTGGGACATCATCCTCTTTCAATCCAAGCTTAGTGGATTCCCTGACAGCTAACCTGCAAACGCGTGTGACAACTCCGGCGCGACTTCATCCCCCGAAGTGCGGTCGGAAATTTCATCCAGCAACTGAGTAATCACTTTGTCAGAGGTAATCCCTGATGATTCTGCGTTAAAGTTTGTGATCACCCGATGACGTAATACCGGATTCGCAACCGCTTTGATATCGTCTGTGGAAACGTAGAACCGGCCATTTAACATGGCCCGGGCTTTCCCACCCAGCAATAAGTACTGGACACCCCGGGGACCTGCCCCCCAACTGACTGACTCCTTAACAAATTCCGGACAATCAGATTCCAGCACCCGAGTTCCGCGAACCAACCGTAAAGCATAATGAATCACGTGCGGAGCAGCAGGCACCCGTCGCACCATTTCCTGAAGCTGGCTGATGTCTTCACCGGAGAGCACCTGGTTGACTTGAGGTTTTACGTCAGAAGTCGTTGTTTCTGCAATCAAGTACTCCTCATCGTAATTAGGATACTTCACAAACACCTTGAACATGAAACGATCTTGCTGGGCCTCCGGAAGCGTATAAGTACCTTCCTGTTCAATCGGGTTCTGTGTTGCCAAAACAAAGAACGGCGCCGGCAAAACATGGCGATCACCACCGATTGTCACTTGACGCTCCTGCATCGATTCTAATAAGGCAGCCTGGGTTTTTGGTGGCGTTCGGTTAATCTCATCCGCCAAGACAATGTTCGCAAAAATCGGACCTTTGATAAACTTGAAAACACGTTGCCCCGAAGTTTTGTCCTCTTCCAGAACCTCGGTGCCAGTAATGTCGGTTGGCATCAAATCCGGCGTAAATTGGATTCGTGAAAAATCTAGCTGAAGTGACTTGGCCAACGTACTGACCATTAAAGTCTTTGCCAATCCTGGAACGCCCTCTAACAGACAATGCCCTTGCGCAAAAATCGCAATCAACAACTGCTCAATGACTTCGTCCTGACCCACAATAACCTTCGACAGCTCTGTACGAATCTGCTGGTATGCATCTTTCAGTTTCTCCAAAGCGAGAAGATCATCCGGATTTGTCTGTTCCTGACCTGCGGCATCTGACATGCTTTCAATTCCTTTAAGATTAGTTTGGGCGAAAAACTGCCCCTGTTTGGCATGGTGGGACGCCGGTCGTGCGATCAAGCAGTTCACAATCCAGACAACCCGTCCATTGACTTCAGTATAACCATCATAATTTGATTTGGCTTCGAATCCCATGAGGGCAGCCACCGCTCAAATCCAACGGTAAACTTTTTCATTTGGCTCGAAATGGCGTCCCAAAAAACGACTGGTCTATGAAACGGCCGGAAACCGGCGCTTGCCCACTATTTTGCCGACAATATGCGTTTTTGTGACAAATCTAATGAAATTCATTGATTGCACCGAATGACTCCAGTTTAAATCCTTCGAAAATAAATACTTATTGACGCGATCGAAGACACTTTTGAGCGGACTCGAGGGGATTGTACAAATAAAAACCTAATCGGTTAAAATTTACAAACAGGATAAATCTGTCACAAAATCTCCATTTTTTTGGTTAGGTAGTCCATTGCGATTTCGACTTGCATTTCTGTTAGTTGTTTTAGTGTCCCAATTGTTGTCTTCCCAGGACGCAAATCGGTTGACTTATCTCGATGACTTTTGTGATCCGTATTACCCAAAAATCGATTTTCCAAAGCTGACGACACCCCAGTGGATCGGCGAGGAAGGTGTCGAGGCTGTCATTACTCTGGGCATTGACGACATGCGGGACCCGGCCCGTTATGAATCCTATCTTCGGCCCATTTTAGATCGTCTCAAGAAAATTGATGGACGAGCGCCAGTCTCCATTATGACCAATAGTGTCGACCCCAAACACGGACAACTCAAAACCTGGCTCAAAGAAGGCGTTTCAATCGAGTGCCACACTATTGATCATCCTTGTCCTTGCCTCAATGGTGGCAATTTTGATCGCGCTAAAAGTACTTATGATCGATGTGTAGACTTGATCGATTCCATCGAGGGAAACACCCCGGTTGCTTTCCGTTTTCCTTGTATGGATTCACTGAATACGCCGAGCCCCAGGGCGTTCGCGGAAATTGTCAACCAGACAACGCCTAAGGGGAAATTTTTACAAATCAGTACATCGGTCACTTGCCTGTTTACACCTGATGACCCGGCCATCACATCTGTATTTCGAATGAAAGACGGAACGCTGGAATTGGATCGGTTTCAAAAGTATGTGCCTTTTCCGTCTTTCGTGAATCAAATTCAAAACTACCCCTATCCCTATTTGATTGGCAACCAATGCTGGGAATTCCCTTGCACCATCCCGGACGATTGGCAAGGACAAAATATCCAGCGGCCCCATAATCCCAGAACGGTTGATGACCTAAAATCCGCAGTCGATGCGACCTTCCTCAAAAAAGGCATCGCCAACATCATCTTTCATCCTCACAACTGGATTCGCGCTGAACAAATTGTAGAGGTTATCGACCACGTTGAACAAAAATATGGAAAACGGGTTAAATTTTTGACCTTCAAAGAATGCATCGAACGAATCAACAAAAATCTACTAGGCGGCCAACCGATCAGGCATCCCAAAACCGGTAAAAACAACGGGGTGACTCTGCTGGACCTCAACAACGACGGTTACCTCGATGTTTTTATTGGTAACCAAAAGAAGAACTTGGTTCGCATCTGGGATCCCAACCAAAAAAAATGGAACGAATTCGCACATGACCTTCTCTATTCCAATTCCCGTTTTGGTGTGACCGGCGGGCAGGTATTTGGGGTCAGTGATTCCGGGAAGGGCGAATTTCGATTTCAAGTCTTTGATTCCCAAACCAACCAGTGGACACCCACGGGTGCTTCATTCAAATTGCACCCCAAAACCAACATCAACGACATTCGCCTGCGGGATATCAACCGTGACGGCCATGCCGAACTGATTGTTGCCGGACCCCACGAAAAATCCATTTACAGAATCGCCAAATGGAAGATTGGCAACAAAGATCATTTCCCGGTCTCCATTGCTAATGCACAAGGAGCAGACAACGGAGTCCGGTTTGTGGATCTAGACGAAGATACGTTTGATGACATTCTGATTTCTAATGACCAATCTTCGGCAGTTTACCTGAACCAACCGGGCACTTTTAAGTTCCAATCCATCCAGTTGGGAACCGAGATCCCACGCATTGTAACCGAAGGTAAAAATGGGGGTGTCTGGTTTGCAAACCAACACTTGTGGGTGCAAAACGAGCATACCAATCGCCTGCCAGCTGGTGTGGACCGCCGCAGCTTTCATCAAATCTTGGCTAATACTGATCCCAAGCCCCGCTCCCCGAAAGCTTCGTTAAAATCGCTGAAAGTCGCCGAGGGTTTCCAGGTGGAACTCGTTGCAGCCGAACCCCTAGTCAGGGATCCGGTTGCCCTGGAATGGGGAATCGACGGAAAATTGTGGGTAGTTGAAATGGCAGATTATCCGCTCGGATTAGATGATCAAGGAAAACCGGGAGGTCGTGTCCGCTACCTTGAGGACCTCGATGGCGACGGCACCTACGACAAGTCAACTCTGTTTGTCGACAAAATCCCTTTCCCGACCGGAGTGCTGCCAACCAATCTGGATCCAGACCAACCCGCCTGCTTAATCAGTGCTGCACCCTACATTGTTCAAGCAAATTCCAAAGGGGATTGGAACGAGATCGTTGCCAATCAAGACAATGTTCTGCTGAAAGGATTTAACGAGGGAAACCAGCAACATCGCTTTAATGGATTTTCACTCGGCCTCGACAACTGGATCTACTTGGCCAATGGTGATAGCGGCGGCACGATTGAAATCCCCAAAACCAATCAAAAGCTGAACATCAATGGTCGTGATTTAAGGATTCAATTGGGAAAAACAATCCAATTCGAAGCCCAAACTGGACAGACCCAATTTGGCAGGCACCGGGATTCCTGGGGGAACTGGTTTGGATGCGCAAACCCACTGCCAATTCGCCATTACCTTTTACGTGACCATTACCTGAAAAGAAATTCGCATTTCAAGTATCCTTCACCCCGAGAGGACATCGCCAATTCGGGCAACACCCAGATTTATCCGATCAGCCGGGTTCTAAGCCACTGGTCCGGCTATCGCCCCCCTGCAGTCGGTCAACCGCATCGATTTACCTCGGCATGTAGTACTGATTTTTATCGGGACAACTTGTTTGGAAAAAATTTCAATCACAACACGTTCACCTGCGAACCAGTCCACAATCTCATTCATCGACGCATCCTCGAAAGGAAAGGGTTGCGGTTCTCAAGCCAACGAGCAGAATCGGAATCGAACAGCGAGTTTCTTGCTTCCAGCGACAGCTGGTTTCGACCCACAACCGTCAAAACCGGTCCCGACGGCGCTCTGTGGATCACCGACATGTACCGGTTGGTCATTGAACATCCCGAGTGGATTGATGATCAACGTGAAAAAGAACTCTTCTTGAGAGCCGGCCATGACCGTGGTCGTATTTACAGGATCGTCCCACGCGACAAAACCCTGCGACAACTACCCAGGCCAAGCTGGGGAGCAAAACCGATCCAAAAAAAATACGGCGAAACATTCACGAACAAGCTGCTAGAAATGCTGGCTTCCGCCAATCGGTGGCAAACAGAAACGGCCCAACGAATTCTGGTGGAACTGGGATCTGCGGCCAGCGATCCCTCGATTGCACAAAAACTTGGATTGATGACTAGCGCGAAAAAACCACTGGCTCGGCTGCATGCCATGTGCACCCTGGATGGACGAGGTGAACTCCGTGAGCAGCAGTTGATCCAACTCCTTTCAGACTCAAACCCGGGAGTCCGGAAAAATGCAATCCGCATCTCGGAAACCTTTCTGAAGAAATCAAACAGCATGGAGCTCTTGCAGGCCCTTTCCAAACGACTAGAGGATGAATCATTAGCCGTCCGCTTGCAGTTGGCTTATTCTCTCGGGTATTCCCGACACCCGGTCGCTGCCAACATCCTGGCAGATCTCGGAAATCGCAATTTTGAGAATGAGCTCATCCGGGCTGCAATGATCAGTTCATTGAATCCTGAAAACATCGCCAACGTTCTCAGCCAGGCCCAACTGGGAGAGGCCAACCCAGACTTTGTAATGATCTTACTTGACCAGGCATCGGCGTTTGGACTCTCCGAATTGGCAGAAAAAAGTTTGACCCGTATTCTTGAAACCAAGGACATCCGAGCGATCTCGACTCGTCAACTGGAAATGATCGTCCAAATTTATCGCTCTATTTCCGCTCCAGTCACGCTACCTGCGAAGGATCTGGAAAAACGTTCCCACGAGTTCGCCCGTCGCGTCCAGGAATCCAATGCTGAAACTGATTCGGCACGTCGACAAATAGCCTCAACCTTGCTCATTTCGGCATCGCCTTACATTCGCGAGAACAAGAAAATCGAATTCCTGAAGTCGAAAATCTCACCGAATGTGGGCATCGAGGTGCAAACGGCCGTCGTTAGCGAGCTGGGCAAATTCCCTGACGCCTCGATTGCGAGATTCTTCATCAGCCAATGGCGATTCGTCACACCCAACCTTCGAGGCGAGCTGTTCTCGGCCATCCTTCAACGTTCATCGTGGGCAACCATTTTTTTGGACGGGATTGCCAAAAAAGAAATTCAGCAAAACGAAGTGACCTCGTCGCAAGTGAACCAGCTGGTCGCCCATCCCGACAAAGCGATTTCTAATCTGGCTAGTACGACGTTCAAGATTCAACCCAATGCTGAAAAGGAAAAATTGAGCCAACGCTACCTGGACAAATTTGCCTCGTTTAAAATGCAACCTGATCAGGATCGAGGTAAACGCCTTTTTGAAAAACACTGTTCGAAGTGCCATCGACTGGGTGAGGTCGGCAACAGTGTGGGTCCAGATCTCCTTTCGATCAAGGACCGCTCCAGCAAAACCTTTGTGCATGCGATCATTCAACCCAACAATGCGGTTGAAGATAAATATCGTTCCTTTATCGTGGCTCTGTCAGATGGACGCGAAGTTGTCGGCATGATCCAGTCCGAAACCTCCAACCAGGTGATCTTGGCAACCATCGAAGGAAAAGTAACCCCCTTGTTCCGCAAGGAAATCGAGCAAATCAAAAGCACCGGAAAGTCGCTGATGCCCGAAGGTCTGGAGCGGGAACTTGACGAAACTAGCCTGTACCATCTCGTGGGTTACGTTTTACAAACGCTTGAGACTAGCGGCCCAGCAATGCAACGCAAAACGTTTAACGGAAACAAACCCGCCTTGGTGTCAAGCTCCGAGGACGGCAGCT
>JAZABE010000798.1:0-7229 GCA_036137535.1 Planctomycetota bacterium
GGTGGTCTTTGGAGGCGAGTTTGGCAGGACCGTTTACTGCCAGGGCAACCCAACCCGTGAAAATTATGGCCGCGATCATCATCCCCGTTGCTTCACAGCCTGGATGGCGGGAGGGGGTATCCAGGGAGGGATGGTTCATGGCCAAACTGATCCCTACAGTTACAACATCGTCGACAAAGACGGTAAAAAAACCACCCGGTTTGAAGATGATGCCGTTCACGTTCGTGACCTCAATGCTACTATCTTGCATCAACTGGGAATCGATCATAACCGCATGACTTTTCCCTTCCAGGGATTGGATCAGAAAATCACCGGTGTTAAAGAAGCTCACGTCATCAAAAAGTTATTGACCTGAACGGGCAGAAGACAAGCAATTCTCTTAGAATGAACAACTGCAAAGTGAGCTGAACGATTTCGAAAACACCTCCTGTTCCCAATAATTTGAAAATGAAAAACTACATTTTCGTGTTCTTAATCGGGTTTTGGTTTTCCCTGACCGCAAATGGGCAGAAAACCATTGATTTCAGCCGTCAAATCCAACCGATTCTTTCGGAAAAATGCCTCAACTGCCACGGACCGGACAACCAGGAAGGAGGACTTCGACTTGATCAGGGCGAGGCGACCAGAAAAAAACTCGAATCTGGGAATTACGCGATTGTCCCCGGTGACATTCGGCAGAGCACCTTGTTTTCGAGGATCGCTTCCCCTGAGGATTCAAAGCGGATGCCGCCCGATGGCGATGCCCTCGATTCATCACAAATTCAAATCATCAAACAATGGATCCAGGAAGGTGCAAAGTTTAACACCCATTGGGCCTATATTCCTGTGTCAAAACCAGTAATCCCCAAAACGAACTTTCGTCATTGGCCCAAAAACAGCATCGATTATTTCGTTGCCAACCGCCTTCAACAAAACAACCTGCGCCCCTCAAAACCGGCAAAACGGGCCACTTTAATTAAACGGCTTTATTATGATTTAATTGGGCTGCCCCCAACCCCCGAAGCCGTTGATGCCTTTATCGCGTCCAAAACAACCCGCGCCTATGAACAACTGGTTGATCAACTACTCGCCTCAGAACATTTTGGCGAGCGTTGGGGACGTCACTGGCTCGACAAAGCCCGTTACGCGGATTCGGACGGCTATGAAAAAGATCGCCCTCGACCCAATGCGTGGCGGTACCGGGACTGGGTTATCAATGCATTCAATTTCGACAAGCCATTTGACGAATTTACGATCGAACAATTGGCTGGAGATCTCATACCGAATGCCACCCCTTTGCAAAAACTGGCGACCGCATTTCATCGACAGACGTTAACCAATACAGAGGGGGGAACAGACCAGGAACAATTTCGGATTGAGGCAACGTTCGACCGAACCGAAACCACTGCCGCGATCTGGATGGGCTTGACGTTTACCTGTGCACGGTGCCATACCCATAAATATGACCAAATCACTCAAACGGAGTATTATCAACTTTTTTCATTTTTCAACGATGCCAACGAAACCAAAATCTCTGTCCCGGTAAACCGGGACGCAACCCGCCAGTATCAAACCCAACTCAAAGCTCATCAGCAAGAGATTTTACGGCTCAAGACTCTATTAGCCCAGAAGGAACAAACCATCTCTGGAGAAATGCAGCGGTGGATTGACCAGCAAAAACAAAAACTGGCGTTGAATACTCAACTCCGCTTTCATCCATTAAAAACTTACAAAACCCAGTCTTCTCAGGGCTCGACTCTCACACTCAAAACACCGGGCACCTATCTGGTTTCCGGAAAAACACCGGACCAGGAAAAATCCACCTTGTTTATCGAATCACCACCCCCCGGCCTAACCGGCCTCCGCCTGGAAGTATTGACCGACGGATCGCTACCCAAACAGGGGCCTGGACGGGCACCAAACGGCAACTTTGTCCTGAGCCAGCTCCGGGCCTACACCAGCGCAGATCCGGAATTTAAAAAACATGAACGCATTGAATTCGCCGCGGCCGAAGCCGACTTTTCTCAATCCAAATTTGAACCCGAAGGCGCTTTAAATAAACAACCGAAAACGGGTTGGGCAATTGCCCCTCAAATGGGAAAACCCCACTGGATCATTTTCTACACGCGCTCACCCATTCATTTTACGGAGCAAAAATACCTACAGGTGGTACTGGATCAATCTTATGGAGGACAACACACTCTGGGCAAATTCAAACTTCAGGCAATTACTGGTTTCGATCCTAAACGTTCCTTACCCAAACCTGTCGTCCAAGCTATTCAATCCAAAAACGTCACAGCCGAACAACAGAAAATCATTTCAGAATTCTTCACCCGCTCTCACCCAGTGACTGCACCGATCTGGAAACAACTTGACCATGTCCTTAAATCGCCTCCTGAATTGCCCTCGTTGAGCGTCCGGGTCATGGCACCAGCAAAACGAAAAACCCACCGTTTACACCGAGGCGACTTTCTCCAACCCCGAGAAAAAACAGCCCCCAAGGTATTTGCGGTTGCATCGTCTCATCACCCGCTGGTTTTGGAAAACCCAGGCAATCAGCAAAAAGGCCCTTCCGAACCCAACCGGTTGGACCTAGCCAAATGGCTAGTCGATCCCAATCATCCACTCACGGCTCGGGTGACAGTCAACCAAGTTTGGGCTCAACTGTTTGGTCAAGGAATCGTAACCACTCAAAATGATTTTGGTGTTCGGGGAGAATTGCCAACTCACCCACGGTTGCTGGACTGGCTGGCCTGGAATTTTTCCCGGGATATGAATTGGAGCCAAAAACAATTGATCAAAACCATCGTGATGAGCGCAACCTACCAACAGTCTTCTTGGCACCGTGAAGACCTGAAGCAGGCTGATCCAACCAACCGCCTCCTCGCACGCCAAAATCGGTTTCGCGTACCGGCAGAAATCGTGCGGGACCTTCATTTGGCCGCGAGTGGTCTACTCAGCAAAAAGGTTGGTGGCCCCAGCGTATTCCCCCCTCAACCCAACGGGGTCGCTAACCTCAGTTATGCCAACAATTTCAAGTGGAAAACCAGCACAGGCGATGACCGTTACCGGCGAGGGCTGTATACCTTTTTCAAACGCACTTCCCCTCATCCTAATTTAATCAGTTTTGATTGTCCCGACTCCAACACGACCCGGCTTGATCGCGCCAGTAGCAACACCCCGATTCAAGCGTTAGTGACTCTCAACAACGAAGTTTATGTTGAATCCGCTCAAGCGTTAGCCAAACGGTTGTTGACCACAGGACTTCATTCGGTCCAACAACGAATCCGCTGGGCCATGCGGTCTTGTTTAGGCCGAGATCCTGCACCACCCGAAGTTGCACGTTTTGAAAAACTCTTTCGTTCGAATCTCGATTTTTACCGGGGTCATCAGGATTTGGCGAGTGCACTTCTCTCTCGGCATATCGTCAAAACATCTCCTCAAGCCGAAAATGCGGCCTGGGTTGCCACTGTGCGAATGATTATGAATCTCGACGAATTCATTGTAAGAGATTAAATGACACCAGCACTATTCGCTTCAACTATTGAAAACGCCTTCAACTCAATATACCGCTCATGATGGATTACCACCGAAACAACACGAGGAGAGAATTCTTCAATACCACTGCCAGTGGAATCGGGATGGCAGCGTTGGGATCTCTACTGACGTCAGATGGACTACTTAACTCTTCCACGGCCGCAGAACACAATTCAAAAGACGAAAGCCAATTGGCCAACCCGCTAGCGCCACGCCAGCCTCACTTTGATGGACCGGCCAAAGCTTGCATTTTCATCTTCATGGCCGGTGCTCCGTCTCACATTGATCTTTTCGATCCCAAGCCCGCCCTTAAAAAACGGCATGGACAACCCCTGCCGGATTCAATGCTGGAAAAAGTCCGGTTTGCTTTTATCAAGAAAAACAATGCACTACTCCAAGGCTCCCCTTACCGATTCAAAAAACAGGGGTCCTGCGGAATGGAGCTGAGTGAACTAATTCCGCATCTTGGCAAAGTAGCCGACGACTTATTGCTAGTGCGATCATTACACACCGAACAATTCAATCACCACCCGGGTCAGTTAATGATGCAATGCGGACGAGGGAGCTTTGGGCTTCCGAGCCTGGGTTCATGGTTAACCTATGGATTGGGAAGCGAGTCCCAAAATCTGCCAGGCTACGTTGTGCTAACCAGTGGGCGAGGATCTTCCGGCGGCGCTACTCTGTGGCAATCAGGTTTCTTACCTTCGACGCATGCGGGAGTACTGTTTCGAAATCAAGGGGAACCGGTGTTAAACCTTTCAAACCCAGCGGGCGTGTCTGCCGAACTCCAGAGAAACGGTCTCAACACGCTGCGGGAAGCCAATAGCGCCCGTTACGCGGAAATTGGTGATCCGGAAATCGCTGCCAGGATTGCATCCTACGAACTCGCCTTTCGCATGCAATCTGCCGCACCCGAACTCATAGATCTTTCCCGGGAAAACAAATCGACGATTGAAGCTTATGGCCTGAATCGAAAAGAACCCAAAGACCTAGGCGGTCGGGGTAAACAGGGTGACACTTACCAGAGTTTTGCCAAGAATTGCTTGTTGGCCAGGCGAATGGTGGAGCGGGGGGTTCGATTCATAAATATTGTTTATGCTTCCTGGGACCACCACAGCAATATCCCCAAAGAACTTCCCTACAATGCCGGATGTGTGGACCAACCGATCTCGGCCTTAATCGCCGATTTGAAACAACGGGGCCTGCTGGATTCGACCCTAATCGTCTGGGGCACGGAATTTGGACGAACCCCCTTGGGCGAGAACCGAAACGGAAAAAAAGAAGTTGGTAGCGGTCGGGATCACCACCCTTATTCATTCAGCATGCTCATGGCCGGCGGCGGAATCAAAGGAGGCCAAGTCTACGGCGCGACCGATGAGATCGGTTGGCACGCAACTGAAAACCGAACCCACATCAACGATTTGCATGCAACGCTCTTGCACCAATTCGGGATGGACCACTTAAAGCTCACTCACCGTTTCCAGGGAAGAGATTATCGCCTCACGGACGTCGGCGGCAAGGTCATCCCAGAATGGATCGCCTAAGCCAACACCGATCGAACCACTTTCCCGTGCACGTCCGTTAGCCGGTAGTGCCGTCCCTGAAAACGGTAGGTCAACTTTTCGTGATCGACGCCAAGGCAATGCAACATCGTCGCATGCAAATCATAAACGTGCATCGGATCCTTCACGACATCAAAACCAAATTCATCCGTTTGGCCAAATGTGAACCCGGCCCGAATCCCTCCTCCCGCCATCCACAAGCTAACACAACGCGGGTGGTGATCTCGACCATACCGCTGCATATTCAATCCGCCTTGGGCATAAACCGTTCGCCCAAACTCACCTCCCCAAATCACCAACGTCTCGTCCAGCAATCCGCGACGTTTAAGATCAATGATTAAACCAGCAGAGGCCTGGTCAACATCCCCACACTGCAGTGGTAAATCACGAGGCAGGTCTCCGTGTTGATCCCAACCGCGATGGTAAAGCTGGATAAACCGGACTCCCCGTTCGGCGAGTCGTCGGGCAAGTAGACAATTCGCCGCATACGTTCCAGGTTTCCGAGAATTTTCACCATACAAACGAAATGTTTCCTCAGTTTCATTGGATGTATCGACCAATTCCGGAACCGACACTTGCATCCGAAACGCCAATTCGGCCTGGCGTATCCGGGTCAACGTTTCAGGATCCCCAACTTTTAAATAATGTTCCGCGTTCAGTGAATTCGCAAGATCGACAATTTTCTCCCGCCCATCTCGATTAATCCCTTTCGGGTTGGAGAGATAAAGGATCGGATCACCCACTGACCGAAATTTAACTCCTTGATGGGAAGACGGTAGAAACCCACTCCCCCACAAGCGATCATACAGCGCCTGGGAATCTCTCTTGCTGCTTCCTTCCGAAATCATTACCACGTATCCCGGGAGATTTTCGTTTTCGCTACCTAGTCCGTAACTCGCCCAGGCGCCCATGCTCGGGCGACCCGCTTGCTGAAAGCCAGTTTGAAAAAACGTAATCGCTGGGTCGTGGTTAATTGCCTCAGTCTGCATCGATCGCACGATGCAGAGATCATCGGCAACACCGGCAAGGAAAGGAAGGTTTTCTGAAATCTCTGCGCCGGACTTCCCGTGTCGCCCAAATCGGTAAATTGAGCGACAAACCTGTTTTTTTTGATTTGCCGTCATCCCAGTTTGACGTTGCCCCTTAAAAAAGGATGCCGGCAAATCCTTGCCGTGCTGCCTGTCCAAAACGGGTTTGTGATCAAACAACTCGTACTGGGACGGCGCACCACTTTGAAAAAGATAGATGACCCGCTTAGCCTTCGGCCGAAACGGCAATTGAACCGGGGAGCGATTGCCCGCTGAAAAACAATCCCGGTTCAAAACCGATGCCAAAGCCAAGCTACCAATTCCCCAACTGGTTTTTCCGAGTAACTCCCGGCGAGTTGGCATCAGAGACCGATCTAAATAATTCTGGCTGTTTCCCATTGGAGTCATTTCAATTTCGAGTGACCGCTTCGTCCAGGCTTAAGATCGCATTGGCAATTGCCGCCAAAGGGGCAACTTTTGCAGGATTCAAATTGACGTCCGCCGGAAATTCCCCGGTCTCGAGTAATTCGATTGCCTGTTGACGATGTTGCCCGAAATACTTTTCAAAAAACGCGTGGGACTTTTTCAGGTGTTCCAATTCGGTAGCCGTGGGATCGCGTGAAACCACGATTTTAAACATTCGGCGAATCGACTGAAGCGAATCCAAGTCCTGACGAACGATCTTTTCCGCCAGCATCCTCGCGGCTTCGACAAACGTCGGGTCGTTCCACAAAACCAATGCACCCTGGGGAGTATTGGTTCTCGATCGTCTCAACGTACATGCTTCCCGGGACGGCGCATCCAGCGCCAGCATATTGGGTGGGGGCACGGATCGTTTCCAGTAGGTGTAAAGACTTCGACGATAAAGGTCATCCCCATGATCCTGCTGAAATTTGGGAACATTACTGTAAACCACGTCTTTCCATAAACCCGGTGGTTGATAAGGCCTGACACTTTTTCCGCCAATCGTTTTGACCCATAATCCACTGACCCGCAAAGCTTGGTCACGGATGGCCTCTGCTGAAAGCCGAAAACGGGAACCCCGGGCCAGTAGCCGGTTGCTCGGATCAATCGACAACAGTTTTTCGGGAATTTTGGAAACCTGCTGGTAGGTCGCCGACAT
>JAZABE010000799.1:0-3569 GCA_036137535.1 Planctomycetota bacterium
ATAAATCCGGGCACCTCTTGCCTTGGCGTATTCCAATTCTTCCAGGATGACCATGGCGCCGCCTTCACCCAATACAAAGCCGTCGCGCGTCCGGTCAAAGGGTCGCGATGCCTTGGTAGGTTCATCATTTCTGGTTGAAAGTGCGGTTAATAGGTTGAACCCGGTGACCCCAAAAGGGTGAATCATACTGTGAGTTCCACCCGAAAGCATTACCTCCGCATCGCCCCGGCGAATGATCTGGGTGGCTTCTCCAATGGCCTGGCTACTGGCGGCGCACGCGGTAAGGCAATTTGCATTGGGTCCCTGGGCGTTAAACATTGCGGCTAAATGGCCTGCGGGCATGTTGGGCTCCTGTTCCAGTTCAATGGCCGGATTGATACTCTCCATCCCTGCTTTGGTGAAAGCAACCATGTCGAGTTCGCCTTTGCCAGCTTCGATTCCAGCAACCATCATCTTGGTGAAGGAGCTGAAGTCTTGCTTGCCTTCCCCGCTTCCAAGATAAATTCCGAATCGTGTCGGGTCAGAAATGGAGTCGATAACCCCTGAATCATCCATGGCTTGGACGGCAGCACCGGCAGCAAATCGGGTATGCCGACCTTGAAATTCCCAGTCCTTGGGATCCGCCCCGAATTCAGTGACATCATAACCCTTGACTTCGGAAGCAATTTTTGTCGGAAAATTTTGGGCATCAAACACCGTGGTGTAATCTACGCTGGATTCCCCATTTTTGAGCCGTGTCCAGACTTGTTCGGGGTTGGTCGCCAAAGGGTTCACCATCCCAATCCCAGTAATGACAACTCGCCTGCGCATTGAATTATCCCTAAAAAGAACCAACCAATTAATTATTTGACCAATGAGTCTTGTTCAGCTTGAAGAAAATGCCCAGGAATTTCAATTGGTGTTCCATCTTGGTTTTGGCCAACATCGAAGATTCTCAAGGTTCGCAGAATAGGAATCAGTTCACTGTCCTCGAAAAATTCCATGTCGCCCAACTGGTCTTCCGGGTAGGCAAACATCATATCCGCCTCTACCAATAACTTACCATTGCATTGGCATTGGCAGGTGATCATTGATCCCTCTTCTTGGAGGTTCTGGATTTCGACTCGGAAAACAAGTTGGTCTCCCGGCAAGGCCCAGCCATGAAAAACTGATTTTCCTACTTTTGCCAGTACGACCTTCTTTTTGAAGTCAAACATTTGGTTGACCAGCAGCCCCCCGGTCTGGGCCATGCCTTCGATGATCAAGGAGGGAGGAAAGGAGGAGAAACTCCTAGAATAATGCAAAACATAGGGTTCAGCCAAGCAAACATTTTTTACCGCGACGGCATGGCTACCACTGATGAACTCAAGGTATCGGTCTATCCAGAACCAACGCACAATTCAGTTTACTGCTGAGAAACCTGTGAATAAAAGAATCCGCGACAATCGACTGCAGCGGATTTTGCTTTGCTTTGTTGTGCCTCTGATTTGTCAACCACGAAAACTGTTGATTTCGCAGTTCCCTGACAGGTTACTCGGCACCGACCTTACTGGAAACGTAACGACAAAGGTCGCTGACGGTTAGCAGATTGCCAAAATCCTGAACCATGGGGTTGGATTCAAATTTTGTCAGGTCTGCGAATGGCATCCGTTTTTTTAATTGCTCAACTCCGGTCGCTGTCACCTTCCCATCTTGAACGTATTCGGCGTTGGTCAGAATGTCGTCGGGGAATAATTCATCCCGTGGAATTGAAATCTCAAAAGATTTTTCAAGCTTGAAGACAATGTCTAAGAAGTCGATGGACTCTGCTCCCAAGTCACCTACCATAGTGGCGTCTTCAGTCACTTCATCGTCATCCACGCCAAGGGCATCAATCAAGGCATCCTTTACTTTTTCAAAAACTTCATCTTTGCTGACAGCCATTAACAGTTCTCCGGTTCTATGATTTGGCGAATTTGCGAACAAGTGATTGGTACGGTTTTCGCTTCATTCGTACTAGGTATTTCTATACAAAAGCTGAAAGTTTTTCTTTTTTTCTATTGCCACAATTTCATCAACTGTGGAGCTGGAAGACACACGGTCTTGTCTGTTGTAGGCTTCGACAACCAGCTTTCCGCTGACTGCAAGTTCGTCGCCTACCCGGCCTTCAGTTTTCAAGGAATACTGCAGACCCTTTTGTTTCGTGATTTTTGCGGTTACCACCAGTTGATTGCCTGGGGTCACAAAATTCTGAAACTTAATATTTCTTGCTTCTCGCAGTTCCACAGTCGAATGCGAAAAATGATTTGTGTATCTCACCAACCACGATGAAGCTTGAAACATTGCCTCAAGCATCAATACCCCTGGCATAACAGGGAATCGAGGAAAATGGTCCTGAAGATAATCTTCGTCACCCGAAAGGTATTTCACCGCAGAAATCCGTTCACCCTCAACAATTTCTGTGATTTTGTCGATTTGAGTGAATTGAATCTTTTGCGATATGGTTTTTAGATCATTTTCCACGTGTTAACCGGCAAGATGCCTGCACTTTTCCAAACATTTCAAAAATGGAAACCACCCAATTTAGCATCGACTATTTCTTTTAACAACAACTCATTAATGCCATTTTTCTTTCAAATTCTAAGAAAAACGGCTGAATTGGGTAATTCATGCCAGTTTGGCGAAATTGAACCCCTGGGGAATCAATGCTAGATTCCGGGTATGAGAAAAGGGATTCCGGTTTCACCCGGTGTGTCAATTGGCACAGCCTATTGTATTCACGAGATATTTGTCCGGCCTGAAAAGACTCGTCTCGCAGAAGACGCGGTCGGGGAAGAGCTTGCGCGGTTTGAATCAGCCAAGGAACAGGCAATCCGGGATTTGAAGGCTCTGGAAGCCAAGGTTTATGCCCAGGTTGGCCCCAGCGAGGCCGCTGTTTTTGCAATGCATCAGTCGATCCTTTGTGATTTGACGTTTACCAAAAAGATTTCTGGCTGGATCGCTGATGAGAAATTGACGGTCCAGGCCGCGTTGCATCGATTCTTGGAAGAGTATTCGGTGCTTTTTTCAAAGACCAAAGATGATTACTTGCAGGAGAGGTTTGCTGATATTCGAGATGTGGTTTCTCGATTGTCGGCTTCGTTGACCGATGTTCGCCAACAAAAAGATACTGGTTTGGAAGGGCCGTTAATCGTGGTTGCCGACGAGTTATTGCCTTCCCAGGTTGTGTTGCTGGGAGATGTTGAAGTCAAGGGAATTGTCACTCAGGCGGGCGGCCCGACTTCGCATGCCGCGATTATTGCCCGCAGTAAGGGGATCCCCGCCGTTTCCGGTGTCAAGGGAATCCTGCGACAGGTCAAGACGGGCGACAAGATTGTTGTGGACGGTCGTGAAGGACTGGTGCGTTACAATCTCGATCCGGAGTCTATTTCAGCTTATCGAAAACTTGAACGCGAATTTTTTGATTTCAAGAACCAGCTCGCGGAAAACCGTGACGCCAAGGCATTGACCGAAGATCATTTTGAGCTTGATTTGCTGGCAAATATTAATAGTGTGGCGGACGCAGCGAGTGCGGCGGCTATGGGAGGAACGGGAGTAGGGCTTTACCGAAC
>JAZABE010000800.1:0-1378 GCA_036137535.1 Planctomycetota bacterium
GCGTTAGTTTATCTTGTTGAAACTAATGAACCAAAAAACGCACCAAATCTCTGGTGCGTCTTGTTAATTACAGATATTGCTAAAATCACCCAGACAAAAGACCGGCATATTCTCAAACCCCTGGGAGGCAAGTCAAATTTCCAATGGTCTTTGTTAAAAACGATTTAGGTTCCCGTTGCTGCTTTCTCGATCTCGAGCAGTTCGCATGCCCGTTCAAGAAGTGAGTCCACCCCAAAGGGTTTACCCATAAAATCATCTGCACCCGCCAGTCGGAGATCATTGATTTTGTCCTGCTCAACCATCCCGGAAATACAAATAATCTTGACAGCATCTAGGTTGGTATCTGATCGGACGCGTTGGCAGACTTCTTTGCCATTAATATCCGGAAGCATAACGTCCAGAACCACCAAATCCGGCCGGAATTCCCGAACGGTCATGCCGGCCTCGAAACCATTATTTGCCGTTTTAATTTCAAATCGGCCATCACGGGAAAACGTCTCGGCAAGCAATTCGACCAGCTCTAAATCATCATCCACGATCAAGACCTTGCGTTTCCCACTTTCTAGAGCGTCCGTGGGAATCCCATTTTCTTTCATGAAAGCAAAAAGCTGGTCGCGTGGGATTCTTCGAAACCGACTGCCCGGAACTCGAAATCCCTTCAAGCTCCCATTGTCAAAACATCGAATAATCGTCTGTTGGCTGACCTTACATATTTTTGCAGCCTCACCAGTGGTAAACACGGTCTTCGTCGACATAACCATCCTCTCCGTAGCCATGGTTTGCAGTCAGTGGTTGGGTTCAAACCAACCGACAAATTCAGGCTCGGCAAACTAGACTCGACACTTGAAAGCTCACCCAGTTTGTAAAACGGTACCAAGTCAGCGTTTCTTGTCAAAGTTACCAGAATTGCCAAGATGGTCGAATTATACTGGGGCAACCTGATACGTCAAGATTGATCTATTCCGCCTAAACTATTGGAAACCAAGAGCTTGCGGCAAATCAGGCAAAATAAACAAGTTTAAGAGCAGAAAAATTCTGGTAGGTCATTTCCCATTTTCGCAATCCCAATCCCAGGAATCTCGGTTGCGATAACACTAGGATTTTTGAATAATCGCCCCGTTTTGTAACGAATGTCGTGGGTCTTCGGGTTCAGATGCGTCACTGTCTCCAATTTCTGTTCACACCGCTTTGGGTCCTTATCTCCCTGGCTGCAACCGGTTGTGGAACCACCAATAGTCGTTCAGCCACTGAACAGTTGCTAATGTCGGATGCCGTTGACCAAGTCATCCGCCAGATTAATTTCACTCCCTTGGCTGGCCGCACTGTCTACTTGGACCCAGCTTATATCACCCCGGTCAAAACCGCCGGATTCGTGAAC
>JAZABE010000801.1:0-2474 GCA_036137535.1 Planctomycetota bacterium
TGTCGATAAAGCAACCGTGTTCAGAAATTTGAACGACATGGCCAGCGCTGGATTAATCAGGCGAACGGAACTCGGTGACCATGTTTGGCGGTTTGAGGCAATCAACGGCCATGACCATCACAGCTCCAACCACCCTCACTTCATCTGCATCGACTGTGGAAATGTGTCGTGTATCGACCAGGTCAAACTGACCAAGAGCAGTGTGCAATTCAGTAAAACGATTGGAGAGGTCACAGAGATTCTACTTCGCGGTCACTGTAACGATTGTTGCTAATCAACCCGCTGAAGACTACCAATAAGCTTATCCATAGGCGCCCGGTACTCATTCCCTCCCCTGCCGGGCGTGAGGTTGAAATTGCAAAGCATGAAGGCAACTTCTATTTCGAGCAATCTCGACCAGGCACTTGATTGGACGCGGCTTCGAATCCCCGTACCAAACGAGAACAACCGGTCCCGAACGAGCAATCCGGACGCAGCCAAAGCAAGTGCGAACGCGCCCAAACCGAAAAACCAGGTCAACCATCTTTGTTAAAACGCAGAAAAAACGGTTCCAATCACATCACATTCTCCAATCACCAAGCTGGCCACACTCGAGATGCATCAACAGCCCGGGCGATCAAGGCCCCCCCCCTCAACCCCAAATTGTGAGACAAAAAAACCCCGCCAGCACACTGCCGACGAGGTTTTGTAAGATCTCTGTTCGAGAACAAGATACTATTGCTCTCGACTGTGATGAAACTCACGGACATGTCTATTCAAGCCGACGACTTCCCCTTCACCATGGTGAACATCAACGCCTACAACGCTGGAAAGAATCGCTCCACCTTCTTCAGCCGGAATCCGCAGAACGACGAGAAATCGTGAATAAATTTCTTCGTTGCTTCCACCGTTGGCAAGAAAGTGAACCGGTGCATCCAGCATGCTTTTGCCAATGCCATCATTGTTATTGCCTACTCCCAGGACAACATAAGCCAAAGGGGCACCTTCGGTTGCTCCAGTCAGATCGGCTGGTGCAAGACCCAATCGACTAATCGCCGTAGCACCTAGAATAACGACATTTCCCGGGCTGGGAGTGTCTTCATCAACTGCAATCAGTCGCTCGGTTCCGCCATCAGTGTCGCCTAGTCCAAAATTGGTCTGATCTTCCTCATCAAGCAATGCAGCCTCAGCCGGGTTTTCGACAACTTCGACAATACCTGCGTCAAGCAGAGCGTCAGCAATTCTCTCAGAAAGGGCCGTGGTAGTCAGTTCTGCAGCATCCACAGTTCCACCGAAAGGTGCCAAAGTGGTGGCGTCGGTATTGTCGGTCAGCAACAAATCCAGCTGGTTGGGGTAACCGGCATACATCGCTTTGTGCTGCTCAAAACTGCGAGCGATGGATTCGCAGTTCGCAGCACTGGACGAACCATGCGTTAAGCCAACAACATTCCCGAATAAGGGAATCAGAACGGCGGCCAGGCCAACCATGATCAGCATAACCATCATCATTTCAACCAAGGTCAAACCACGACGGCTGTAGAGTTTTTTCATATTTTTATCAGTTCGGTTTTTCATTTTATTTCGTTTCAATTAAAAGTTTCTGTTGATTAATTTTCAAAGCGTCCCTTATCGAAAGGGCTAAACTATCCAAGGTGTGCTGAAGCAGTACCGTGGATTTCCAAGAGATTATCTTGAAATCACAAACGCTTAAACATTGCGAAGTGCTGCGCTGGAAGGCGAGTCAATGCCATTCGTTTGGGCAATCACCTGAAACTGATTAATGCCGTCAAACGACCCATTCAGGTGATTCACAAGATTCGCTAGGCACAGGTCAGAGGTGGGCCCCGAGCCAAAAGCACCGAGAAGCGGGCTATGCTCGGAACGGAACGATGGCAAATTGCCAACTTTTCAACGTTACAATGCACGTCTGAAATTAGGTTCACCCGTAAAAGCAAACCGGTTGGAACCGCAAACGACTGACAGATCAGGCAGTCACCGGGACACTGCCGCTCCACAGGTTCGTCAGCAGGCAGTTCTTGCCACGACTCGCCGTTTCCGGATTCACTGTTCTTACCGACGGGGCAGCTAGGGCAACCACAACTCTTGACGGTCAACCGATCAAAGCCGATGGACGAACCTTGTTTACATTCGACGCTATGAATCCAAACCGCTATTTTGCCAAAGACCAACACTCCGAAGAGCACGGTGACAACGGCGTTTTGGAAAGCGCGAAACATGGAAATCCAAGAAGATTAAAAAAGAAACCAAACAGTTTTTCTCAGCCAACGTTGCCAGAATGACCTAGATGCAAATTAATTGCAAGTGCCTATGCACTGCATTTAATCAATTTCTCAGGTTTCTGAATTCCCAAACTCATCGAAAACATGGGTTGAAAAGCCTAGAAAACCAAGGGTTCCCCGGTAAAACTTGCGGCATGGCTTACACCACTGGGGGGGGCCCGGGGATGGGGGGGCGGCGGGGGGTGGCTGCGGGGC
>JAZABE010000802.1:0-5077 GCA_036137535.1 Planctomycetota bacterium
GGGCACCCAACACAACCCAACCTTCACCACCAAGAAGCCAACCGACGGCCTACCATCCAATCCGCGACCCGGGGAAAAGCAAGTCTACGAAAAACAACTGACGAACGACCGGATGAATCACCATCCGCTCCGTCATCGAATCTCCAAATCCAAAGAACCAATCTTCTGGGCAACCAAGACAAAATCAATCGGACCGTTCGAGTGCCGCTCTCGAACCTTGCCAGCGTTCCCAATCCACTTGCCAGATGCCCAAACAATCGCTCTAAAAGAATAGACCCAACTAGCCGGAAAAGATCATGCACTCCCAAAGCCATTTTTACCTAAACGCAATCTGGCTATTAACGGTTCTCGGAGTCACCGGGAAATCAACTGTCGCCACGGAAACCAATTGGGCACTTCAAGAAATCAGGGAAGAAAACGTCTCTCAGGAAGAATATATTGATGATGAAACGTTCAGCGTGAAAGAGATATTATTTTTTTTCGAAAGTAGACACGCGAAGCTCGCCGATCAACTCAAATTTTTCCTGAAAACGAAAAAGGACAAAGCCACTGGCTTGATCCTGGAACAAGCCCCCAACATTATCCGGGAATACAAAGAGATCACCGAAACTCATGGCCGCCAGACTGGAAAACAATTTCTTGAACTCATCGCGGTTAAATTCGAACTGGAAAGGATTAACGAATTTCGCCCGAAAACGCGAACCGCAGAAAACCGTGAAAAATTCAAAAACAAAATCAAACAGCTGGTGTCACAAAAATTCACGCTCCAGCTTGAGTTAGAAAAAGCCGAATTCAAACTCCGCAAATCCGAGCTTAAAGATTTCGAACTGGAACTCCAAGAATTAGAAGAGAATCGCGAAGAAATTATCGACGAACAATTCAACGAAATCCTGGAAGAACTGGAAGAAGAAGAAGAAGAAGAAGAAGAAGAGAGTCATTTGCAAGAGAATTCCCCTTCCAAAATGAAGAAGCCTGACGTCGCGCCCATCTCAGTCACACTCAACGACTGGAAATCGGCAGCTAAACTGGATTTTCAAAACCAGGTGCTCCCACTTTTTCAGGCTGCCTGTTTCGACTGCCATAAACAGGAAAACAACGAAGCAGACCTCGATCTCGAATCTCTTCTCAACCACAGGCCACTCGTGCAGAATCGCCGGAAATGGATCCATGTGTACGAGCAAACCCGTAATCACGTCATGCCTCCCCCCGATGCTGAACGCTTAATAGAAGCTGATCGGAGAACTTTAGTCGCGTGGATTTACAACGAAATTTTCAACTTCGATTACTCGAAAGTGAATCACCCTGGATTCGAACCCACCCGGCGTCTTTCCCACCATGAATACGCCAATACGATTCGAGATTTACTAAACCTGAACACCGATGTGTTTTCCAAATTCCCGTCAGATCTCAGTGCCAACCGCGGTTTTGACAATAGCTCAAACTCCCTTTTCGTGCAGCCACTGCTCATGGAACGCTACATTCAAATTGCAGAATACGTTGCCGACACAGCTGCAAAGGCATTTAGCGAAAACACGAATCCAGGATCGCCTTTTTTTATCGACACTTCTCTACTCAACCCAGACCCTGAAACCTACACGGCAGCTTTCCAAAAAAAACTTGAATCTTTTTTACCCAAAGCCTTTCGGCGAAGCGTCACTGCTGAAGAGATCCTCCCGTACCAGAAACGCTTTAACACTTCCTACACCAAGTCCGGTGATTTTATGGCATCCAGCAAACGCGTTTTGCAGGCCATTTTAATTTCACCCCATTTCCTGTTACGCGTTGAATCCCACTCTCCAAACAAACGGGAGTACCGGATCAACGACTCAGACTTGGCAAATCGCTTGTCTTACTTCCTGTGGTCATCCATGCCCGACAACGAGTTATTCCAACTTGCGCAGACTGGACAGTTAAAATCAAAAACCACCCTTAAACATCAACTCCAAAAGATGCTGAACCATCCAAAGTCGAGTGCGCTGGGTGACATTTTTGCCAGTCAGTGGCTGGGGTTTCAACACCTGGGTACCCGGATCAGGGCTGATCCAATCGACAATCCGTGGTGTACAGACTCTCTGATGGCTGCAATGAAAAAAGAATCGGCGATGTTTTTCCATTCGGTTGTTCGGGAAAACCGACCGGTTCGAGAGCTTTTGACTGCGGACTACACCTTTGTCAACGAAGAACTAGCCAAGCACTATCGTCTAACCGGCATCAAAGGCAAACACATGCGACGGGTTAACGCCCCGCGACATCGCGGCGGAATCTTGGGTCATGCAAGCATCCTGGCCATCACCTCTTACCCCTACCAAACCAGTCCAGTTAAACGGGGAACCTGGGTTTTAACTAATCTGCTGGGAACGCCTCCGCCGCCGCCGCCACCAGGAGCAAGTGAGCTTGAAGAAACGATTGAACACGATGATTCTTTGACGTTTCGTCAAAAACTGAAACGACACAGCACCAATTCCAAGTGCTCATCCTGTCACAGTCAAATCGATCCACTAGGGTTTGGCCTAGAAAATTTTGACTGGTTTGGCCGCTATCGGCGATCAAGCCGTCGAGTGGATAGCTCTGGAAGGCTGCCGGATGGCACCCATTTTAATGGACTTGATGGGCTCAACCGAGTTCTTGCTGAAAAACAAATTGATGCCATTGCGAGGAACGTGGTTCGGAAATTGCTGGCATTCGCTCTTGCGAGGCAACTGGAATATTATGACGAAAAAACAGTCATGCACATCATGAATAAAACCAAGCCGAAAGAGTATCCGCTTGGCGATATTATCCTAGAAATTGCTGCCAGCTACCCTTTCCTTTACAAGCGAAACAATGATTTCAAGGCCTTGGTTGACTAAGATCAAGTTGGCTAAGATTAAAAAATCGCAAAAAGCACCACTTTGAATTTCGTTATCAAGCCAGTCCCAGTCAACCTGTCAAGCAAACTGCCATGCCAAACACAAACCGGGTGATTTCAGCAGCCTATGTGCCACCTAAACGGATTTCGCGGCGACACATGCTCATCGGCGGGTCCACAGCGATCGGCCTGCCCTTAATGAATGCAATGCAACCTGCATTGGCTGGTACCCGCGGAGTCGCAGAGAAATCCACAACACCTGTACGACTCTGCTACCTGTATTTCCCCAATGGCGCTGGGCCTAATTCGTGGGAACCTGAAAAGACCGAGTCTTCTGGAAAGCTCCTAAAACTCGGCAAGTGGATGTCACCTCTAGAAGGATGCAAAAAAAACATCCTGATTCTGAGGCGAACATGGACGCCACGCGGTAACGGGCATGGCGCCGGCACTGCTACATGGCTGACAGGTGGCGGATACGACGAAAGAAAAGTTTCAGCCGGTGTGTCGGCTGATCAAATTGCAGCAAAGTCGATCGGGAAAGACACCATGTTCCCTTCGATTGAACTTTCGATGGAAGGAGAAGGGTTCTTTTCCAACAGTCTCCCCAGAAACACTATTTCCTGGAATGAAAAAGGTTACCCCATTCCCCGTGAAACGGAGCCCCGTTCCATTTTTGACCGCATGTTCCGCTCACAAACCGGGGCGGCAAATGACCGCTCCACAATCGACCAAGCGTTTGATGAGATCAGGAGACTAAAACGAACGGTAGGTGCCCAGGACAACCGGAAACTCGATGAGTACCTAGAGGCTATACGCAGTGTTGAACGGCGGATGGAGTTTGCCCAGAAAAACTCTGAACGGGCTAATCAAAATCCAGAGCTTAGAAACTTCCTCAAACGACCAAAATCCGGAATCCCCCAAAACCATGGTCAATACATGAAGTTAATGTACGACATGATCGCCTTGGCATTCTGGTCCGATGCAACCCGTGTTTCAAGCTTGATGCTCGATCATGGTCAAAGCAACCGCTATTTCAATTTCATTGACGGCGTGAAAGGCACGTGGCATGCCATTTCCCATTGGCGAGATACCAGCGGCAAGACTGAAGACGATGATGGGGTGCATTCATGGGACTCAACCCAAGAAAAGCTGGAAATGTACAACCGCATTCTCCAGTGGCATCACGAACAATTTGCCTATTTTCTTGAGCGTCTTCGCACGATCCAAGAAAATGACCGATCCTTGATTGATCAATGTGGAATTCTCTATGGATCGAGTCTCTCAGATGGTCATGCGCACAGTGCTCGCAATCTCCCGATCATAGTTGCTGGCAACGCCGGGGGACAATTTAACACGGGAAGACTCATAAAGTTCAAGCAAAACACATCTCTGTCAGGCATTCATCTTTCACTGCTCCGTGCGGCCAGCGTTCCTGTCAAACGCTTCGCCGAAGCAACGTCACCTATCGATTTTTCTTCTTAACCCCTAGCGATCGACCTGGGCTTAAGCTGCCTTCCGAATCTGAATTTCCTGCGATGCCAAGCGGTTATAGATCGTCTTAATGCTCACCCCCAACTCTTCAGCAGCCGCATTTTTATCGCCTTGGTGCCGTGATAGAGATTCTTCGATTGCTTGGCTCTCAATAGCTTTTAAAGTCCTTGGCCCTAAAGTCAATTGCCGACTCGATCTTCCGCGGACCCCAAATTGAACAGGCAGTTCGTTTTCAGTAATCGGAAGCTGGTCGGCTAATATTGATGCACGTTCAACAACATTTGCCAATTCACGAACATTACCTGGCCAATTGTGCGACTGGATTTTCTTGATCGCGGTTGCCGTGAAATATTCCTCAACTCCTCCGGAGGTCGGTACATCGGAGCGAAAACGCTTCAAGAGATGGACTGCCAATTCAGGAATATCTTCTACCCGCGAAACCAGATTTGGAAGCTCGATCTCGAATGCATTGATCCGGTACATCAAATCTTCTCGAAAACTACCTTCGTCAACCATTTCGCCAAGATCACGATGAGTCGCGCAAACCACGCGGACATCGACTTGAAACGACTCATTATCACCGAGGCGGCGAACTTCGCCGGCTTCCAAAACCCGCAATAATTTAGCTTGCATCGATTTCGGCAACTCACCGATTTCATCAAGAAACAGCGTTCCTCCAGAAGCAACCTCTAACAACCCGGCACGACTTTGTTCGGCACCCGTAAACGCACCTTTTCG
>JAZABE010000803.1:0-6705 GCA_036137535.1 Planctomycetota bacterium
GCTTGAAGCCATCAGCATTAAAAAGATCAGACGCAACATATTTTTTGTCCAGAGAGTAACAGGTTTCCCCCTAATGTAATCTATCGGTAGGCGTGATTAAAGGAACCAAAGGCCCTCAACGAAGCAATCGGAGAGATCGGAATCCAACGGTAGTGGCTTCGATAGGCTGTGACTTTGAGGTGAGCTATGACGTCAGTGTGAGAAAAGGGCACGTATGGGCTTCAAACGAGGAATCCCAACTCCGGCATCGCTGGCAAAGAATAGCAACGTGAGCGAAGGATGTTGGCTGGAGAAACTGGGCTCAAATACGAAATCCAGTTCTCGTTACTGGTTTTCCAGATAGAGGGTTCGGTATCGGGGAATCAAGTTTTTGACAACGGATTGGTTCGATGGGAATGCCCGGTGTTTTAGGGAAAGCTGCTCTAGTTTAAAACAACTCTAAGAAAAACTGACTCAAGAGGGATGGCTTCAGCGAAAATCGCAAAACGGTTTGTTGTTCCGGGTTTATCGTATCTTGAGTATTACAATGAAATAATGACTCGTTTCACTCAATCCTGAAGGATGAAAAGTAGGAATGAGCTGGTTCGTCTCGGCTTGCACTTTTTTTAACAGCACCACTATTCATTTTGAAAAAACGATTATGAATCAATTGTCACGGCTTTCTATTTTGTTTTTTATTCTTGGGTTGACGTCTGTTGACTGGGCGATTGGACAGCAAAGTCCGAACATCGTTTTGATTATGGCTGATGATATGGGCTACACCGATATTGGCTGCTATGGAAGCGAAATTAAAACGCCGACTCTCGATCAATTGGCATCAGGGGGAATTCGGATGACGCAGTTCTATAACACTTCACGCTGTTGTCCGACGAGAGCATCGCTATTAACGGGGCTTTATTCGCATCAAGCAGGCATTGGGTTGATGACCGGAGACCGGGGTTGGGACGCTTACCGGGGGGACTTGAACCAAAAATGTCGGACTCTTGCAGAAGTGCTTAAAACGGCCGGGTACAAAAACTACATGGCCGGCAAGTGGCATGTCACGAAACATGTTTCTCCCCAGGGACCAAAGCACAATTGGCCGTTGCAAAGAGGTTTCGATCGGTTTTATGGAACGATCATTGGGGCTGGAAGCTTTTACGATCCCGCAACTCTTTGTCGTGACAACACTTTTATCACACCCGTCAATGATCCCGAATATCAACCTAAAGAATTTTTTTACAGCGATGCCATTAGTGATAATGCAGTCGCCTACATTGATGACCATTTTCAGAATGACAAAGAAAACCCTTTTTTCATGTATGTGTCCTATACGTCTGCCCATTGGCCCATGCACGCTCCAGAAAAAGATATTGCCAAGTATCGCGGAAAGTACGACCAGGGATTTGCCCCGATTCGATCGGCTCGATACCAAAAGGCAATAGCCCAGGGTGTACTGGATCCAAAATGGAAGTTGTCACCGCCTGTGGTAAGTTGGGAACAAAATAAACATCAGACTTGGGATATACGCTGTATGGAAGTTTATGCAGCAATGGTTGACAACATGGATCAAGGAATTGGCCGGATTGTTACTGCTCTTGAGAGGCATTCGGTTCTTGAGAATACGCTGGTAGTTTATTTGCAGGACAATGGAGGGTGTGCGGAAGGTTACGGTCGAGCTTCCAACTCGGAAACAATAAAGAACCACAACTACAAAGCCTTTGGGCCCGATGACCTGCAGAAGAAAATTTGGTCGCCGATGCAGACGCGTGACGGTCGTCCGGTCCGGACAGGTCCCGAGACCATGCCGGGTCGCGAGGATACTTTTGTCGCTTATGGCCAAGGATGGGCCAATGTATCCAATACTCCCTTCAGGGGATTTAAGCACGATGGATTTGAAGGTGGGATCAGCACGCCTTTGATTATGCACTGGCCCCGGGGGATTAGAGCCCAACTAGAAAATTCGGTGGTCGATCAACCCGCACACCTGATTGATCTGATGCCAACGTTTGTGAAGATTTCTGGTGCGGTTTACCCGCGAAATATTGGGAAACAGGAAATCAAGCCGATGGAAGGAATCAGCCTGTCGCCCCTTTTTTCTGGAACGCCACTGATCCGTCAAAATGCGCTTGGATTTGAGCACCATGGGAATCTGGCTCTCCGCGACGAAAAATGGAAAATCGTTTCTGCGTTTCGTCGAGATCAAGAGACGAAATGGTTTTTGTACGACATGGAAAAAGATCGCACCGAATTACAGGACTTGGCGAGTCAGCATCCGGAAAAGCTTAAAGAACTGGTTGCGAAGTGGCAATCTTGGGCAAACCGGGTTGGCGTACAACCCTGGCCGTTCAAGAACAAGCCAAAACCCAAAAAGTAATTGAGTATTTGGGATCAAGGGAAATGATACTGGGGTCTCAACGCAATTCGGAGATGGGAGATCCGGATTGAGTTTTCCAGGTTGATTAGATCGTTTGGATCGCCTGCGGTACCGAACTCTCGTTTTTCAGATAATTTGTGCAGTGAAAGGGTTTAATTGTTTTGGGGAGTGGAATTGCGGTTGGTTTTTTTCTTGGGTGTTTTGTTTTGCCATTCTTTGAAAACCTGATCGCGAGTTTTGTTTGAGTTTTTGTTCAAGCGAAGGATCGCTTCCACTTCGGTTGGGATCCCTTGGTCGCCCTGGGATTTCATCCAGGCATCCAATTTGGTTTTCAACCGCTGTTTGATTTTTGCGTAACGAGTGTCGGCCGCGAGGTTTTTGAGTTCCAGTGGATCTGAATCACAGTCGTAAAGTTCGAACTCAGGCCGAAAATGATATCGCTGGACGACCGACTGGGCATGTTGATCACCTGCGTTGGCGGCAGCAACGACCGATTGAAAATGTTGTGTTTTCGTGCACGCATTGGTGAACTTTGCCGTCGGGTTTAAATTCCAGATCAAGCGATACCGGCTATCTCGGACCGTTCGAATTGGGTAGACACTGGTGCCGTTGATGATTCCCCGGGTGGTCATGATCCCGTAAACATGATCCTTGTGTCGGTTGGTTTTACCTGTGAGTAATGGCAGGAGGGACTTGCCTTCGAGCAAGTCATTGGGCTGGCCACCGGCAGCGGCGACAAATGTTGGGGTGATGTCAACGTATTCCACAAGAGCTTTGGTGACGGTCTGGGGTTTTACTTTTCCCGGCCACCGGGCAATCAACGCCGATTGTAAGCCATTGCCGTAACACGTCCACTTGGCAAACGGAAAACCATTTCCCTGTTCGGACGCCACTACCAGCAGTGTGTTTTTAGCCAATCCATATTGCTGGAGAAGAGAGTCAATCTGTCCAACTTGGCTGTCAAAGTAACTCACCTCTGCAAGGTAGTGACCGAAATCCTCTCGGACCTTGGGTGTGTCCCCGATGTATTTTGGCAATTTGATTTTGGAGGGTGGGTAAATCGATGCATCTCCTTTGTCCCAGGGAGAGTGGGGCTCATTGGAACAGGCAAAAAGACAAAATGGTGTATTTGACTCTTTGCTTTCCTTAAACAGTTTTTCGATTGCTGACAGGTCAGGATTTTTTTTGCCACTGTATTCAAAAGGAAAAACCTTCCTGGAAGCGATATGGGTTTTGCCAGATAACGCCACTCGGTAACCAAGTGGTTTGAGATAATGAACGATGCTTTGGGTCCCCGGCTTGGCAAATGTGTGGTTAGGATAAGCTCCACTTCGTACGGGATAGAGCCCTGTATAAAGGTTATGTCGGGTGGGAGAGCACATTGGGGCGGCTTGAAAACATCGCTCAAACTTCATGCCTTCGGTCGCCAATCGATCAATGTTGGGCGTCTTGGCCTGTCCTCCATAGCAACCGATATCTCGGAATGTGCAATCGTCTGCAAGGATGAAAACTAAATTCGGCTTACTTTCCCCATTGGCAGTCTTCGCGTCGCTAGCCGTTGTGCCACAGGAAGCCGAAATACAGTAACAAGCAATAAACAAAAAGAGCGGGCCGGGGTGATTGGCGCGGTAATGATTGATCATGAGTACTCGGGGTTGATTTCTAATGTTGCATTGTGTTGGGTTGGATTTGGACCGGTTTCGGTTCTACCAGAGACTTCGCATGGGAAGCAGGAAGTTTCTAAGAGGATCGCATCGCCTATTTTCTTTCTGGAGAGTTCTCAATGCAATACAAATAACGGTCTGAACGGAGAAACAAGCTGTTTTGAGAAATTGCTGGGCTTGCATTGAGCATTGACTGGTCTTCTTTGAATTGGTTTTGCGCGATCACCTGGTAGTTATCACTAATCCCCAAGACGATTACTCCTTGATCCCGGGTCGTGACGTAAAGGTGTTTTCCACCCCGAACAATTGATGCGTAGATTCTTTTTTTGGTTGGCAAGCGATTGCGATAGACCTCCTCACAGGAATTAGCCGTGACACAGTTCATGATCCCTTTATCACTTGACCAGTAGAGCTTTCCATCGGCATAAACCGGTGAGGTCACATTGGCTCCAATTGGCTTGTCCCACAGTTTATGGGTTTCGGTAACATCTCCCTGCCCTCCCAGTTGAATCGCGAGGCTGCGGTTACTTCTACCACCAAGACAGTAAAGAATGCCATTCTGAAAGATTGGTACAGGAACAATGTAATCCGGGATGCCCTTGCAGGTCCAAATCGTTTTTCCGGTGAGTGGGTCATAGGCATTCACCATGTCGATTTGATTGACAACTAATTCCGTCTGTCCGTCTTTCGTTCGTGCGAGTGACGGTGTTGACCAGCTCCGTTTAACGTTCTCACGCTTCCAGGCGATGACACCAGTTTTCTTGTTTAACGCGTAGAGGGATTGGCTTTCGATCGAAGCATTGACGAACACCAGATCATTATAAATGACCGGTGAGGAAGCTGTTCCAAATCCAGCACTCTGGGTGCCAAGATTGGTCTGCCACAACTTTTTGCCAGATTTTGAATAAGCGACGATGCCTGTTTGCCCAAAAAAAGCAAAGACTGATTCGCCGTCGGAAACGGCCGTGGAGGTCGCATAACCATGATCAATTACCCGCCGAGAACATTTTTGGGTTTCGGGGTGGGCCTGGATTGCCTGATCCCAGAGTTGTTCTCCAGTGGTACGATCGAAACTCAAAACATGTAAACGCAGGTCATCCTTGTTGCCAAAATTGTCTGGATCGATTGCGTAACCGGTGTAGGCGGTTAAGTAAATACGGTTACCAACGACAATGGGGCTCGAAGCACCACGACCCGGCAGTTTGGTTTTCCAAGTTACATTTTGAGTGTCGTCCCATTGAGTTGCGAGACTGGCTCGATCCGCTGAAGCGTTTCCATTGGGGCCACGAAACTGGGGCCAATCATTGGAATACAGGGAAGAAGCCGTTACAAGAATGATCCCCGTAAAGAGAAGTCGGGCCTTTAGCATGGAAATCCTGCAGCATCGGTAGGTGAAGAAGTAGAGTCCCGCTATTTGGCGAGACCTAAACGTAATGGATTTAAATGTACCGGATTTAGCGGGATGAACTAGCCTCTCCCAAATTGGAAACAATAAAAGTTGTATCGTAGAGCTTGTCGTGGCGTCTGTCAGTGGGCAAAACCGGTAAGAAAGTGGCTTGAAATCGTTCAGTTGTCATTGGCCTTGAATTGACTGTGTGAGCTGATGACCTGGGAAATGATTGAATTGACTTGGTCTGCTGCAGACAAAGTCAAAAGGTGTCCTGCATTCTGGATGAAGTGAATTTCAGTTTGTTCATTTTTTTCAATGAGCGACGCGGGAAACACTGGATCATGGGTCCCATGAATCTGATGGATTTTTAACTGATTCCTGCAAAGCAGGGAGCTGGAGTGATCATCAAAGAATTGGAAAAAAACACGAATGGACCATTTCACCAAGGTCGGGTCGGAAGACGAAAATTGTCGCAAAACCGAATGCGTTCGTTGAGAAATAAGAAATCCAAAAAGCCAGACAAACATCAAAACAACTATCTGCCAGAACCGTATGATCCACTTGAACGCCAGTCGATGAACTGGTCGCAAGAGCCGAATTCTCCAAGGGATTTCCGAGCGGCTTTTAATGCTGCCAAAAAGCAAACAATGGTTTGCACCTATCTTAGAGGCGATCCGCTGAGCGATCATTCCTCCAAAGGAGGCACCTCCAACTATTACCGGTTCGGTGAGATTCAATTGCTTGACCCATCGTTCCAGGTAATGATCCACGGATTCGTTCTCGATGGGTTTTAACCAAGGCGGTGTCAAAAGTTGCGGGAATTTTTCTTTTTGTAAGGCGAAAAGTTTTGGGGTTGATCCTAGTCCTGACAAGAAGATCAGGGACGCGGGCGTTTTTACATGGTTCATGAAATCGATTACAACATTGTCAAAAAAACATCTCGATTCTTGCCGGGATGCTTCTATTTTTGCACCGTTGTCTTCTCTGGCCAACACCTTGATTGGATTTGCGACCTGATGTTTAGCGGATTCTGGCAAGATTCAGGTCGTAATGAATGCTCGGGTGCCTTCCCACAATTTCAATTTCGAGTAGTTTAATAGTGTCAACTTGTGGTTTTTGTTGGAAAGACTAATGTCTCTGTTTGGAAATCTTCGCTATCAATATCGGGAAACCTATTTTATTTTGTTTGAAGAAGGTCAACGTCCTTCGGAGCAAGAATTGATTGAAGCGATCAATGAGTTGGGGAATCGTTACGAAATCAAGGAAGTCCACCATGACCAGGAAAATCAATTTGA
>JAZABE010000804.1:0-4481 GCA_036137535.1 Planctomycetota bacterium
ATCGAATTGATGAGAAAATAGTATTTCAGCCCTTATCGACCAACGAATTGGAACGGGTTGTGGATTTGCAGCTTGAACAGGTTGCCAAAAGAGCTCTGGAAAAACAAATCAAGATTACGTTTGCCGATCAAGCAAGGTCCGCAATCGTTGAACAATCCTATGATCCCGGTTTTGGTGCTCGACCCGTCAAGCGATTTATTCAACAGCACATAGAAAACCTGTTGGCAAAAGAATTGTTGAGAGAATCAGTCGGACCGGACCGGGATGTTGTCATTGCCTTTGATGGTGCGTTTCGAGTTGAGGTGAGATCTAAGACTGCAGCATGATCAATACCGGATGAGTTGGCAGCACACCGGGATTATCGGCTGGCTTTTGAGGCCCTGGGATTTCAGTAAATCTGAACCAGGTTATTGCTCTCATCCCAACAATGGAGTTGATTTCTTCCGGCTTCTTTTGAGCGATAGAGGGCTTGGTCGGCGCGTTTCAGGAGCGTTTCCATAGTATCCTTTTGAAGGGCAAATGCGAAACCCATGCTTACGGTAACTTGATTGTCACCTGCCTGCAAATCGCTAGGAAAAATGGTTCCTGCCACCTTGTTGCGGATGCGGACTGAAACATCTTGGCCAATTGCTGGGCTGACACCATCCAGAAGGACTGCGAACTCGTCACCACCGAACCGGATAACATGATCCTGGGGACGTACGGAATCTTTTAAAGTCATCGCGATTATCCTGATGACTTGGTCGCCCACCTGGTGTCCAAAATCATCGTTGATGCGTTTGAAATTGTCGAGATCACACAGCAACAGGGCAAACGGGGTTCCTTTGGAATGATGACGGGTGAGCAAGTATTCTAGTGTCTCATCAAATGCTTTTCGATTTTCTAGACCCGAGAGTTCATCGGTACGTGCCTCTGTTCGGGTGCGGTCAATTTCATGTGCCTGTTGTTCAAGTAGATGCTGGGTCATGCGCAAGTCATTCTCCAACTTTTGATTGGATTCTACGACCTGCTGGATTTGTTGGAGAAGTGACTGCTGGACGGTTTCAATCTCTCGTGGCTGCAGGTCTGAGACGGATTTTTTGACCGAATGCAGCTCTTGGTTAAGCGTTCCAACATTCGAGTTGAATTTCTCAGTATTTGCCAACAGTTCTTGTAAAGTCTCTAAGGTTTTTTTACGACTTTTTTCCAGGTTGTCAGACTTGCCGTTTGAAAGAAATGCCTTGCTGGCCAGAAACCCGACCAAGATGCCGATCATCAAGGACACTAATGACCACGCGATGACTGTCGATGATATCCACTGTGAAGAATCCACGGGGTTCGGTCTTTATCAGTAGGGGTGACGAGCGTGGTTACTAAAAAAAACAATTCTACAGTTGACCAAAGGAAATTCCGATTTTGGAGTCCTGCCCTTGTGTTTCAAAATACCATTCAAAGAAACAACGTTAGCGGAAAAGAATGCTCCTGGGAGCTGCTTTTTCAATGAGGCAATTTGGGTTAGCAAGGTCCTGTCGATGGCTTGGAATCTAACGATTGTGCCAATTCATGACCGGCGACGGACTGGTCCTGTCGGGGTGATCAAGCTTGAGGCCGGCAGGTGGCAAGCCATTGCCGTGAGATGGACTAACTGGCTCTTGTGTTTTCTACGAGCATCGCCACTGCATTGCCGCCTCCGAGGCAGAGGCTGACGAGTCCGAGTTTGGCTTGATTTTTTTGAAGGAGATGAAGCAGGGTTACCAAGCACCGTGTCCCACTGGCCCCGATGGGGTGACCGAGTGAAATACCTCCTCCATTGACGTTGACTTTTTCAGGATTAACGCCGAGCTCATTAATGCAGGCAACCATTTGTGCCGCAAACGCTTCGTTAATCTCAAAATAATCAATTGCCTCAAGGGCTGTGTTGGTTTTTTCAAGCAACTTCCGGATGGCAATGACTGGAGCAATGAAAAGATCTTTGGGTTCTGTTCCACTCGTAAAGCAACCGAGGATTTTTGCCTTGATGGCTGAATCCATTTGGTGGGCGGTTTTGTCGTCAACCACCAATACTGCAGCAGCACCGTCACTCAGAGTCGAAGCGTTTCCGGCAGTGACCGTCCCTTGGCAATCGAATACGGGTTTCAATTTGGAGAGCCCTTCGAGTGAAGTATTTTCCCGGACACACTCGTCCCGGGAGATCAGCCGTTCACCTCTTTTTCGGTCAGCCACTTTTATTGGAACGATTTCTTCATCAAAAAGACTTTGTTCAATTGCTTTGGCAGCCCGGAGTTGGCTCTGTTGCGCAAACTGGTCTTGAGCCTCTCGGGTAACGCCATATTTTCTGGCGATATGCTCTGCATGGTTTCCCATGTGGCAGCTCTCAAATGCACAAGTTAAACCGTCAAAGACCAACCCATCCAGCAGCTGGACATCGCCCAGTTTGCTGCCTTTTCTTAATGCATGGGTCAAGTGAGGTGCGTTGGACATCGATTCCATTCCTCCAGCAACCAGGCGAGTTGCATCGCCCGCTCGAATGACTTGATCGGCAATCATTACTGTTTTTAAACCCGAGCCACAGACTTTGTTGATGGTGACACATGGGGTCTGGATGTTGAGTCCAGCATTGAGTGCTGCCTGGCGGGCGGGTGCCTGACCAATGCCACCTTGTAAAACGTTTCCCATTAGAACTTCGTCTACGGAAAAATCGCCGCCGTTTTTTTCAAGACAACTTTTGATCGCTATGCCCCCCAGTTGAGGCGCCGTAAAATCACCTAGTTCACCTAGGAACGACCCAATTGGGGTCCGGGAGGCCGAGACAATATAAGAAAAATGAGACATTGGAACTTGAATTGACTATTGGAGGGGGAGGATGAGCAAAACCGTTTTCTAACGCGAATCTTCTCCAGTGGGAAGGAGTCGATAAATCCCATTAATCAGACTTATTGACATAATTTACCAGATTCAATTTTAAAAGATTTTGGAACAGCTACGATAATTCCTATTCGATTGATTATTGCTACTCTAGGCAGGAAATTTTTTCGATTCATTAACGCTTCCGTGGAAATTTCCGCGAGCAAATTCCGATAGCATCTCTGTTCAAGGCTCCATCTACAGAAAGAAGAACAACGTGCAAGCTATCGCAAAACCTGTTTTATTATCGTTTGCTTTAGTCCTGTTATGCGGTTCCTACAATCACCGATCGAGTTGGTCCCAAGAAGAAACAAAGTCAAAAGAAGACGCAAAATTGGTTTCAGCACTCCCGTCAGGAACCAAGAGTGAGCAACTTCGCAAGAAGTATGCCTATCTGAAGCCAAGGATTGAGTCGATCCTCCGGTTTTATTTCCAACAGAAAGAGCATGCGGAGAAACGAAGTCCCTGGGGGATTATGCATGCGATGGTTGCTTACGGTCCTTACGCAGAAATGTACGGGGATGGAGCATTGGTCAAAGACGTTGACTGGCTTTGTGACAATAGAAAGTGTCGGGGTTGGCAACTTTTAAATCTTCACAATGGAACACTTGGAACCAACAACGGACCTGGTCGCCAGGGGCACGATGGCCAATTTCTAATGGTTCTCGCATTTTCACAAGTACCCCAAACGAAACCACTGCGAGTTGGGCGTAAGCAATTCACCATAGATGATTTAATTAAATACGAGATGGAGACTTGCAAACCAAGGACCGAATTAACGTTTAAGCTGATTGGACTTGCCCATTATCTGGATTCAGATACGCAATGGAAATCTAAGGACGGACAGGCTTGGAACCTGGAGAGGATTTTGAAGGAAGAGCTGAACCAGTCAATCAACGGCGCTGCCTGCGGAGGCACCCACCGTTTGACCGGTTATAGCTACGCACTTTTAATGCGGAAACTGCAAGAGAAAGAGATTAAAGGGGAGTGGGCACGGGCCGAAGAATTCCTTGCCGGTTTTCAGCGTTACGCATTCTCTATGCAAAATCGTGATGGCAGTTTTAGTACGGACTGGTTTAAACGACGCCAAGCTCAAAATAATTCGCAACGACGGTTGCAGACGACCGGTCACATCTTGGAATGGTTGGTTTTTTTGGCAACCGAGAGTGAGCTTGAAAATCCTCGTTTAATCAAGGCTGTTGATTACCTTTCGACTTTAATGTGGAACGAAAGAAATACACAATGGGCCGTTGGACCGAAGGGACATGCGATTCGCGCCTTGAGACTTTTCTATGAACGGGTTCTGGTCGAACCCAGTGCACAGGTTGCACAGAATGCCATTTGGACAGGTCAAAACGCGGTTTTGCAACGATAAGCCCATTGGGTCTAGACTCCCTTGGCTTAGTCACCAAACCTGTTGAATATTGCTCCACGCCTTGAAGTTTTTGACAATTTCAACTCTACACCATTGGCGAAGGGGGCGTAAAGCATTAGATTGTCCTCGTAACCAACCTGCGTTCTTTTGCAAAAGCTGCCTATCGAAAGTCTGGATCCGTTCGGATGAAAGCCGATAAATTCGCTCATCAATTTGGGAATTT
>JAZABE010000805.1:0-5427 GCA_036137535.1 Planctomycetota bacterium
AAGAGGCAGAATCGAATGGTGGGGAAACCACTCAATTGAGGCCTGAAAAAGGGACCCGGCCCCGAATGTGGTTTGCAGGGGACGGACCAGCCGAAATCGAGGAACGTATACCTGTTGAAGGAGAGTCCTATAACCCCGACGCCTACAACATTTTTGGCTGGAAGGAATCTAGCAATGATTGATCCAAATCGCCGAAATTTTCTCAAGCTGGGAGCTCTTTCGATGGGCGCCTTTGGAGTCGCCGGGTGCAATCGGGAAAAGCGGGCTACCAACAATTCTCAAAAACAACAGGAGGCTTCACCGGCATTCGGGGTAGATCTCGACAAATGGAAAAAGGGGCGAGGGGCTCCCTACCAGATTGGCGGCCAGAAAATGCCTGGGGTCTGTCTCTTGCCGGGCCCAGAGGCCAAGAGGAACTGGCCGCCCAAAAACAAGTACAAGGATTCGCAAAAAATCCCAGGGATGTGTCAGCTGTGCAGCACGGTCTGCGGAATCATTGGGCATGTCAAGGACGGAAAAGTGCTCAAAATCGAAGGAAACCCCAAGGACCCAAACAGCCGAGGACGATTGTGTGCCCGGGGACAAGCTTCGCTAAACCATTTATACCATCCAGAAAGACTTCTTTTTCCACTAAAACGGGTTGGACCGCGGGGTGAAGGCAAATGGAAGCGGATTAGCTGGGACGAAGCGTTGACCGACATCGCCGACCGGTTGAGGACCATCCGTGAGCAAGGCAAACAGGAAGAGTTCGCATTTCATCAAGGCAGGCAAAGAAGCAAGGATGCCATCAAACGGTTTCTCGATGCTTTCGGCACCAAAACGCAATTAAGTCACCGATCTCTTTGTTCAGGGAACCGACGCGCTGCCAATCTGGCCTTTCTCTGGGAAAGCGACTGGGATTTGAATGACTGTGAAAACAGCAAGTACATTCTAAATTTTGGTTCGAATGCTTTTGAAGCACACCAAGGCCATGTGCCCTTCGCAAATCGAATCCAAAAAGGCAGGTTTGAGAACGGTGCGAAACTGGTAACCTTTGATGTGCGTCTTTCTAACACAGCAGGAAACAGTGACGAGTGGCATTCCCCCTTTCCTGGGACCGATGGAGCAATCGCCCTATCCATGGCTCACTGGATTATCGCTCAGGGCAAACACGACCAAAAGTTTATCGAGACCTGGACGAATGTATCCCCCGAGGAGCTCTGGGATCACCTGAAGCCTTACTCTCCTGAGTGGGCAGAAAAAATCAGCGGTATCGCGAGTGCAGATATCAAGCGAATCGCGATTGAATTTGCGGATGCCGCACCCGCAGCAACCACCATGTGCAACCGGGGCTCCTCGGCGCATTTGAATGGTTTTTACAACGATCGAGCAATCCAAATGCTGAATGCGATCGTCGGCAGCGTCGGGAAAAAAGGCGGCTGGTGCTGGAGCCCCTGGGGAGGACTGGATCCCATTGTCAAAACGCCTTCGATGCCAGCTTCGGCAAAGACCTGGAGCGCGCTCGAAGACCCGCCTGAGTATCCATTGGCTAACGTTTGGCGCCGCATGCGGGTAGGGGAAATCATCTACCTCTATTTATTACAGGGTAGAGCCAAGCTCCAAGCTTACATGACTTACAATCTCGATTCGCCATTGACTTGGCCCGAGGAAAGCCTGACTAAAGAGGTTTTAACCAATGAAGCGTTGATCCCGTTCCATGTTTGCATCAACAGTTTTTACAACGAAACCGCTCATTATGCGGACATTGTTTTACCTTGGGCTACTTTTCTGGAACGGTGGGATCTGGATGCCCGCGGCTCATATAATTTGCGGCCCTATGTTGGCCTTCGCACCCCGATGATCAAACCTCTGGGGGAAGCCCGTGACATTCGAGATTTTTTCCCTGACCTGGCCCGGAAAATCGGGGGAGGCATGGAGAAAGCTTACGAATATGGCACCACTGAAGATTACATGCGGTCCTGGGCCGCAAATGTTCCTGAGAACCCAGAAACCCGAAAATCGGGACTAGATCGTTTGCTTGACGAAGGTGTTTGGGAAAACGAAGACGCTGCGCCCTTTTATGAACCTTACAAGGCTGTTATTCCCGAAACGGAACTAGCCGATTCCGAAACCGATGCCGAAGGCGTGATTTCCAAAAATGGTATTGGCATCGGTATCCGTGTCGATGGCACAGCCGTTCGGGGATTTAAAACGCCTAGCCGAAAATTCGAGATCCGATCGCTGTTTGTCAAACAAATTGGCAAGAACGAAGATTGTTCTTCTCTCATCCAGAAAAGCGGTGTTACCAAGACCAAAAACCGTTCGCCGCAACACAAAGGATTTGATGTCGAAGTCGATGAAATGCCGATCTGGCTTCCAATCAAAGAACACCAATCATTGGCGTCCGATGAACTGATCATGACCAGTTTCAAGTGGAACGTTCACAACCACGGTCGAACGATGAACCTGAAATGGCTTGCTGAAATCGTTCACAGCAATCCAGCTTGGCTCAACCCCGAAACCGCAGAACAACTCGGATTGCACGACGGTGCCTGGATTGAATTGACATCTTATTTTTCCCAAATGCTGGAAACCTCTTCTCCCAATCTCATTCACGGAGACCGGGACCAAACCGGAAGAATCGTCGCGGGTACGATGCGAGTTCCCATCGTAACCATGCCGGGAATTCACCCCAAGGCAATTGCCATGAGCAATTCCTGTGGCCATTGGCAATATAGCAGTGTCGCTCAAGCCAAAAAACGAACGACACAGACTAGTTCCCTGGCCGGGAGTGATCCAAAAACTTATCAGGATGCCGATTGGGAGCGAAACATGTGGTGGGAAGACTTGGCTAATGGCGACCCTTCCAAATGGAAGCAGAATACCGGTAACGGCTGGAATCAAAACAGGCTCATGCCCATTGCCCCCGATCCAATTACGGGCCAACAAGCATTCCATTCCACGGTCGTCAGAATCACCAAGTTTCAATAATCCTGCTCTAGATCCACAATCCAAGCGAAGTTAACCATTTGAAATGGTTTCGGGAAACGTTCCGAACATTAGTGAAACCTTCTACGGAACTCACACTACCCCTGGTCATGTTATTTCATATGGACATCACGAACCCACAGGAAGGCACGCTGGCCCGTGCGGGATTGTACGGATTCTATTCTGGAGTGTTGCTCAGTGAATTTGACCCCCAAACCCTGGAAACACTTCAAGCAGCTGATTGGCAGGAAACGCTTGCTGCTTTAGGCATTGAGCCTCCAACCGGTGACGAACAAACGTGCGAAGAATTTGCAGTTGACTATTGCAAGATCTTTGTTGGCCCTCAAAATTTTTGTCCACCCTACCAATCGATTTGGGAAAGCGGTCGATTTCAAAGCCATGTCATCAACTCAATGAACGATTTCCTAGAAGTGGTTCAAACGAATTCCCGCCCGGAAATCAAAGACCACGCTGGTCATCAATTTGAACTCATGGCCATCATTCTGCACCACGAGGCGGGTTCGGTTGATCCCGCTCTCGATCTGTCGAAAGCGTTTTTTCGCAATCATGTTTTTTGGACGGGTCAAATGTTTTCTCGAGCCGCGGGCTTAGCTGAAACCCGTTTCTATCGCGATTTGCTTTTAGCCGGGGAGCAATTTATACAAATGGAGAAACAACACTACAACTTGAACACTGCAAATTGAACAACGACCACTGGGTCTCAGGGACCGTTCCTTGCCGCCAGGAACCGTTTACCCTATCTCACCAGTAAAGCGATCGCTTCCAAGACGCCACAACCCTTCCAAGACCAAGTCTGGGATATAGCTGCCCGGGAGCTGGGTTGATGCCAACACTTGCTGCCCACAACCACCGGTAACCAACAGTTGTGCCCCTTCAATTTGGCCAAGGTATTCTTGGACAATCTGCTGAACCCCTCCCAATTGGCTCCAAAATAAGCCGGCCCGGATAGCGTCGAGCGTGTTTTTCCCTGGCAGATCTGGAGGGTGATCCAGGTTCAGTTCCGCCAAGGGAAGCCCGTCGGTGTACTGGGCGAGTGCCGCTGCAGAAAGCTCGGCTCCGGGAAAGATGGCTCCTCCACAAAATACGCCTTTTGAATCGACTAGGTCCACAGTGACGGCCGTCCCCGAATCGACCACAATTGTCGCCCCCCCGGTTCGCAAAAAACCCGCATAAGCGGCAGCAATTCGATCAGCGCCCAAGGTCTGGGGTTGTTGCACATTGATTTCAAGTGGCGCACTTTGAAAATCCAAAAACAAAAAATGGTGAGAGGCGACTTGGCGGGAAAGAATGACCTTGAGTTTCCGAGAGGCTTCTTGATTGACACTGGACACAACGCAACAATCGACCTCGGCAAATCCGGGGCAACGAGAAACCAGTTCATCCAGGTCGAGCGCGGTTACCGTCTGTCCCGGAAAGGGGCCACCCGCAATTCCCTGACTGGCCTTGCAACGACTGTTCCCGATATCGATCGTCAGTAGGTTCATGGATCAAGCTCAAAAACTAGTGTGCAGCAGGGCAAATCGTCCGCTAAATCGATTCACAGGATTCACGGATCAGCCCTCTCCTTCTTGATTTTCTTTCGCCAGAAGCTGGAGGATCTGGCCGGTTAGGACATCGAGGTTGTCGCCGGTTGCCGCCGAAATTCGCAGCACGGGCTTTGCCGTCTTTTCTGCCAGTGTTTTCGCGATCTTTTCAGCTTCCGGCAACTCGCTTTTAGTGACAACAAGGACTTCCGGTCGCTGGCCGAGTTCCGCCTTGTATTGAATCAGTTCCTTACAAATCAACTCATAGTTTTCGATCGGATCCGATTCGTCCAGCGGGGCAGGCTCCACCAAGTGAACCAAAATACCGGCACGTTCTATGTGCTTCAAAAATTCATGTCCCAGCCCAATGCCTTCGCTGGCCCCTTCGATCAACCCGGGGATATCAGCGACAACAAACGTGCGATCAAGGTCGACCTCGACCAATCCAAGATTGGGATATTTTGTCGTAAAGGGGTAAGCCGCAATTTCCGGCTTGGCCCGGGACAATCTGCTGAGCAACGTGCTTTTGCCTGCATTTGGTTTCCCGATCAAACCAACATCCGCAATGACCTTCAGCTCCAAAATCAGCTTTCGACTTTCTCCTTCTGAACCGGAGGTCCATTGCCGGGGCCCCTGGTTCGTTGAAGACTTGAAATGGGCATTTCCCCTGCCCCCACTTCCTCCTTTTGCCGCAAGAATCGTCTCCCCTGCCTTGGCCAGATCTTTAATGACAAACCCTTCAGCCTGATCAATCAACAGGGTTCCAGGTGGAACTTGGATCGTAATATCCTCGCCATTTCGCCCGCGGCGGTCTGATCCGCTGCCATGTTTGCCCCGCCCAGCTTTCCAGCGGTGTCGATGCTTCAAGGCGACAAGACTATTCAAACCTTCGGCAGCCTGGATCACAACACTTCCC
>JAZABE010000806.1:0-1607 GCA_036137535.1 Planctomycetota bacterium
GATTGGCCTGTCAAGGCGATTGCGACCGGGGGGCGTCACTACCGGGGTACGAAAATCGATCAAAATTTTGATTCGTATTCGATTGAATATACATTTGGTGACGGCACCAAGATGATGGTCGATGGGCGAACCATTCCCGGGTGCAAGAACGAGTTCGCAACATTTGTCCATGGCACGAAGGGATCGTCCATCTTTTCGTCTGCCGGGCATGTGCCGGCCAAAAGCCGAATATTTAAGGGGCAAAACATGATCAAGGAAGACATGATCTGGAGCTTCGACCAAGGTGAACCCAATCCTTACCAGGTCGAATGGCAAGATTTGATCGAAGCCATTCGCAATGATACTCCCTACAATGAAGTGGATCGGGGGGTGAAATCGAGCTTGGTGACTTCAATGGGGCGAATGGCCGCTCACACCGGGCAAGAAATCAGTTATGACCAGTTTCTGAATTGTGACCACGAGTTCGCGCCCGATCTTGAGAAACTGACCTTGGACGGCAAGGCGCCGCTTCAGAAAGAGGACAATGGGAAATACCCCGTTCCATTACCCGGCTTGTGTGTCGACTCCGAATACGAATACGAGGATCCGTGAATCGGGTTTTTCGGCCGGTCCGCTGATTCTTGGAAGGGTTTTCCCCGATCGGTTTTGGGAATTCAATTTTTGATAGTGTGAAATCTATCTAGGCGGTTTTTTGGGCCGATTAGTCGGCTATTTGTTGAACCCGGCGGTTTAGGCAAGTCAGAATGTGAGCATTCAAATCGAAAACGGAGTCTGTGAACATGATGGGAGATAGCAGGACTGGAGCATTTGGTGTTTACAAAGTAAATTAATCGATTGTTTATTGTGTGAATGCAGCGAGCCACTCGATGCCCCCAAACGAAAAAATTGTCGATCTTGAAATCAAAGATGCACAGGTCATTTTTGATTCAGTTTGGGAAGATCTCGAGGAGGAGTTTCCCAGAGAGACCTTGCAATTCCCCAAGGAGCTCATCCTTCTAGGGGGTGCACCGGGCGCGGGAAAAGGGACTCAAACCAATTTTATCATGAAAGCCCGGGGTTTGACCTGTCCGCCGATTGTGGTGAGCAGTTTGCTGAATTCCCCCGAAGCCAAACGGATCAAGGACCGGGGAGGAATGGTGGGTGACCAGGAAGTGACCCAAATCTTGCTTCGCAAATTGTTGGAACCGGAATTCCGTGATGGAGCCTTGCTTGATGGATTTCCGCGAACTCGCGTTCAAGTTGAATGTCTGAAACAATTGGTTGGTCGAATCAATCAACTTCATTCCCATTTTTCGAACACGCCTCAGGCGATCAATTTCCGCCAGCCGACCATCCATGCCATGGTGCTGTTTATCAACGAAAAAACGAGCATAGAGCGGCAGCTAAATCGGGGCAAAGAAATTGAGGCTCACAATCGTAGTGTCGAAGAAACTGGAATTGGAGAAACAATCAAATCACGTGCCACTGACACCAGTGTTGAATCGGCATCGCACCGGTATCGGGTATTTAAGGAACAAACTTGGGACGCGCTGCAATCATTAAAGGAAGTTTATCATTACCATTTTGTCAATGCCGAAGGACCGGTCGAAGAAGTCGAGCAGAATATT
>JAZABE010000807.1:0-4851 GCA_036137535.1 Planctomycetota bacterium
CCGTTTTTTTTTTCATTTTCTGTGATTTGTCACCGCGTTTGCCTCGTTGTTCTTGATCGGCCCAAAAAGAACCGATCCCAATCCAGGAATACCGGGGAACACCAACGAAAACCCGGCTGCCCAACGTTGGGTCTTGTGGGTGTTGGGGGCGTTTTTTCTGGTCTGCGGTACAGCAAGGTTGGCTCAGCAGGCTTGCCAGCAACTTTGTGAAGGGGCAACGGATTATCCAGCCTTTTTGTTGGCGGCAGTTTGTTTTGCCGCTGTTCCTTCCTTTGCAGTTCTGTTGTGGCGTTACCGAGGAATCTCCCGAGGAGAGCTGTGGGTTGGTGTTATTCTTGGTTTGACTAACATTCTGCAAAGTCATTACATCTTGAGGTCACTTGATTTGTATGACGGTTTTCTGGTGTTTACCGTGACAAACACGGGCGGGTTGATTTTCACTACCGGGATCGCCGTTTTCGGTTTCAAAGAGAGAAACAAACGCCAAAGTCTTGTAGGGATTGGATTGGCAAGTCTTTCGATCATTTTTCTTCAGGCTCCCCTGGGGCGTTTTGTGTTTGGCAATTCCTAGGCAGCGCCAAAAGCTCAAAGGCGTTGGCATCGATTGAGGGTTTTGAACAACCGTCACAATTAGCCGGGTGATTTTGGAGATTCTGATGGCTTTAGTGATTAAATTTATTATTTGGAATCCAGATGCTGATTGCAATTTTCAGGACGTTAGTGAGTCGAGCTGCGTTCACTCCGCGAGGTTACTGGCCACTCGATTCAGCCCGCTATAACGAGGGCTTTTCTCGTGCAAGTGCCCAGTAAAACTCTGACATTCATTTTTGGTTCCCCGCACCGGTCTCCAAGTAAGATCTCCAAGGACAAGACCATTACCTTTCACATCACCTTTGTACGTTAGTCACTCAAAGTCTCAGGATTTCAGTCCTTTCGATCTCGAAAAGATCGTTGTAGAATGACTAAACTTGCTCCAGGAATGGCTTTCCGTTTCTGCGTTCCGATACCCGCAATTCCGAACCTTTTCTTTTGTTGTCACCCAATGGTTTTAGAATGGATCAGCGGACGTGTTTTTAACACGGTCCACCGTAACAATCTTGTTTACAACACTTGCTGGGAAGATCCGCGACTTGACCGGGTTGCTTTGGAATTGGGCCCTGAAGATGATGTGCTGGTCATCACATCCGCCGGCTGCAATGCGCTCGATTATGCGATTACCGGCCCGAACCACGTCTATGCGGTGGACATGAACCCGCGGCAAAATGCATTGCTGGAGTTGAAAATTTCGGCAATCAAGAACTTGGACTATGAAGATTTTTTCAAGATGTTCGGTCAGGGACACTACCCTGGAATCCAAGAAGTGTATCGGGATAAATTGCGAGATGGAATTTGTGATTGGTCTCAAAAATTCTGGGACAAAAAAATCAATTTTTTTGATAGTCGGCGTTCATTCTATTTTCGTGGGACCAGTGGTGCGTTTGCCCGGATGGTCAATCTTTATATCGACAGAGTCATTAAGTCGCGAGAAGCGGTTGGCGAATTGCTTGATGCCGGTTCCCTGGAAGAGCAGGACGAAATCTGGAACAAGCAGCTCAAGAAAAAGTTTTGGAAAGGATTGATCAAGTTTGCCATGGGTCGCGATGCGACCTTGTCGATGCTCGGTGTTCCCAAAGCTCAACGTCGGCAGATCGACAAACAATACAATGGAGGCATAGTGAAGTTTGTCGAAGATTGTCTGGATAACGTTTTCACCAAAATCCCAGTTCATGATAATTATTTCTGGCGGGTCTATCTCACGGGTTGTTATACCCAGGATTGCAGCCCGGAATACTTGAAGCCAGACAACTTTGAAACGCTCAAAGCCGGTCTCGCAGATCGCATTACCTGCCATACAGATTCAGTTCAGGGATTCTTGGAAAAACATGATGGCCGGATCTCAAGATTCGTGCTGCTGGATCACATGGACTGGCTCAGTGACAAGTTTTTTCCGCTGCTAGAAACTGAATGGCAGGCTATTCTGGATAAATCGGCAAAAACATCACGGGTGATCTGGAGAAGCGGTGGTTTGCAAACCGACTTTATCGATCAGGTTTCGGTGATCAAAAATGGTTCAGAACAAAAAATCAATGAATCACTGACCTATTATCCTGAACTAGCTGATGAATTACATGTCAAAGATCGCGTGCATACCTACGCGAGTTTTTATATTGCCGATTTATCCGTGTAAGCCACAGGTTGTGACCGATGGGTTTTTTTTCCGATTTAAAAGTGCTTTATCATTTGGCGCTCAAGCCCGTTCGAGGGAACGACCACGCCGAACGCATGGAGAATTTCTACGGAGGTCAGGCGGCAGCCTATGATGATTTTCGGAAAAGACTGCTCAAAGGGAGAGAAGATCTCCTGGAGATGATCCAGCCGCCGGAAAATGCCGTTTGGGTCGATATGGGAGGTGGGACCGGGTCGAATATTGCGTTGCTGGAAGATCGGGTGCAGGCCTTAAGCCAGGTTTATGTGGTTGACCTTGCTTCGTCATTGCTTGAAATTGCCCAAAAACGGTTTGACGAAAAAGGCTGGAGCCATGTGGAGCCGATAGAGGCAGATGCGACGCAGTTTACTCCCAAAGAAGGCTTTGCGGATGTCGTCACATTTTCCTATTCACTCACGATGATTCCGGATTGGTTTGCCGCAATTGAAAACGCGATGAGAATCCTCAAGCCCGGAGGGATTCTCGGCGTTGTCGATTTTTTTGTTTCCCGAAAATACCCGGCTGAAGGCATGGAGCGGCACGGATGGTTCACTCGATCCTTTTGGCCGGTTTGGTTTGCTGGAGACAATGTTTTTCCCTCGCCTGACCATGCTCCCTTCCTGCACAAGCATTTTGATTCTTTGCAGTACCAAGAGCGAAAATGCAAGATTCCGTACATTCCTTTTTTTCGCATGCCCTATTACTTGTTTGTAGGACAAAAACCGGGCAAGGATGGCATGCATGAGGCACTGAACGCACCGGTTGTCGCAAACCGTGACCCGATGAAGTCCGCTGGCCCAGTCTCTGTCAAAAACGAATAATCACCAATGGAAGATCCAAAATACCAAGAAGGCGACCCTCCAAGCTCCAGTGATTTCAACGATCCGAAGATCATTGTCAGTAGTGATACCTGTCGTGATGAGCGAATTCCACCTGGCCAATCGCGAACGCGAAAGTGGCCCGTCCTAGATGCGTTTGGGACACCTGAACTGGACCTGGAAACCTGGGAGCTGAAGGTGTTTGGGTTAGTCGAAAACGTGTTGTCGCTCAACTTGAAACAATTTGCCGAACTTCCGCGGGTCAAGGTTTTTGCGGATTTTCATTGTGTGACTCAATGGTCAAGACTAGGGAATCTTTGGGAGGGTGTTTCCACCCGCACTCTTCTTGAGCGGGCTGGTGTTCAGGAGAATGCAAATTATGTCGTTTGCCATGGCTATGACCACGGCTGGACCACCAACCTGGCGTTGGAAGATTTTCTTGCCGAAGATGCGCTTTTGGCTGATTTGCACGACGGTGAAGCAATCGATGCAGACCATGGGGGTCCTGTTCGCGGCATGGTTCCAAAGCTTTATGCCTGGAAAAGTGCCAAATGGATTTGTGGCATTGAGCTCAGAGAATCTGACCAACCTGGGTACTGGGAACGAGGGGGATATCACAACCACGGTGACCCTTGGCTCGAGGAGAGATATGGTTAATCGGAAAGAATGATTGGGCTCCAACCCCCTTTGCCTGGAATGCTGCCCGATCGTGGGGACTTCTAATTGTATTCACTGTGACAGTTGTCGCAGCTTTGACTAATCATCCCAGACCCTTTGTTAGCCAGAGAATAATCTTTGACGCTGGCTGAATTTAAAATCGAGAGCGCTCCTGCTCGGAGGGAATCGCAAAATTCAATGTAGTCATCATTCTCGGCATTTTCCATGGATTCCTTTTTGAGGACCTCGCTGATCACGGCCAGAACCGCAGCTTCGTGCATCAGTTCGTTAAAGTTTTTTTTGTAGCTTTGTTCATCCGCAATCCACGGCTTGATTTTTTCTCGGTATGAGGACTCCAGCCGTTTCATCAACTCAGAAATAACAACAACCGATGCCCATTCAAAGTCTTCGCCCGGTTTTACCGGCGGCGTGAATGGGCCGCCATTCAGAATTTGCAACAGATCTTCTTTGCGGTTTTTTGCTTGTTGATAAGCTGCCGTGGACGTTGTTGTCGAGCTTTGGGCGCATTGCGCAAAAGAGTCTCGTGCTCCGGCGGCAATGGCCTTCCATTTGACGTCACCATCGAATTCAGCAATGACACCAAACATCACGGCAATCATCGAGGCCGTTTGCCGGACGTCACGGTTACCCCCGCTTTTAAATTTACCGGGTGAAGTCACTTGCTGGTTCATCGCGACACTGAGTGACTTGAGTTCCGACTGGATGTCCTCCGCAGAAATGATTTTCGACCAGACTCCGGATCCGGCTTTTGGAGTTGTTCCCTCGGTTGCACCGGATTCACCTGCCGGGCTGGTGGGCTTTTTCCCCTTGGCAATTGCCGCTGCGGTCAGTGGGGCGGGGCGGTTGCCGATCAGCGCTTCTTTGAACACATTATCAAAATAGGCGGAATTCTGTTTGTTAATCACGGGTCGCTTGACGCGTTTGCGGGGTTCGCGGTTTTGTTGGGTTAGTCCCAAAGCAAGCTGGGAAATTGTGAAAACAACACAAAAAATAAAAATTGCTTTCTTCATGAGATGCTCTGAATGATGGGAGCGGACCAGGCGAGAACCGTCCCGGTCAGGACGTTCAGTACTCGAGGATCGATTGGCTATTTTACCGGATTTTTCGGGT
>JAZABE010000808.1:0-4456 GCA_036137535.1 Planctomycetota bacterium
ATCAATCACCAGCTGCGTATCGGAGTATGGTGGACCGGTATCTTGGATCAGCAGCCTACGGTGAACACATGGCACGACACTGGATGGATTTAGCACGGTATGCTGACAGTAATGGTTACCAGTACGATACCGAACGTCAACAATGGGTTTGGCGTGATTGGGTGATCAACGCTTACAACCAAAATGTTCCTTTTGACCAGTTTACGATTGAGCAGCTGGCAGGTGATTTGCTTCCGAATGCGACACCGCAGCAGAAACTGGCTACCGGGTTTAACCGGAATCACGGTATTACAATTGAAGGCGGGGTTATTGACGAAGAATATCGAACTGAATACGTGATGGATCGGCTGGTTACTACCGGTGCAGTTTGGATGGGCTTGACCATAGGTTGTGCAAGGTGCCATGAACACAAGTTTGACCCCATTAGCCAGAGAGAGTTTTACCAATTGTACGCTTTCTTTAATCAAGTGCCGGAAAAAGGAATGCAAGGGTTTTCACCTCAACAGACGATTGCATCTCCACTGGAATCTCATAACCAATTGCGTCGAGAAAGTCGGTTGCAAGATTTGAGGATGCAGTTGAATAAACCCTATGATGTCACTGTGGGTTTGAAGAAGTGGCTGCAAGCCATGAAGGCCAGCGGCTTGTCGGGCTGGAAGGTGCTTGAGCCGGAAAAGGCCAGCTTGCGTTCGACTGGAGGTTCAACCTTGGTTCTTTTGGATGACCAATCGGTCTTGGCAGGAGGGGCTAATCCTGTCCACGATATTTATGAAATCAACGGGGTCGTTTTTAATAAAAAAATTACGGCAATCCGGCTGGAAGCGTTAATGGATCCATCGTTGCCTGGGGGTGGGCCGGGGCGACATTCTAATTCCAATTTTGTTTTGAGTGAAATCGAGTTGAAAGCGGTGGCATTAGACGATGTCTCGCAAGTTAAAACTGTGACATTTTCATCAGCCCGTTCGGAATATTCGCAGGTTAATTACGAAGTCGAAAAAGCCATTGATGGACGGGTTGAAGGAAGTAACGGCTGGGCCGTTGATGGACCGACGCGAAAAAAACCGGTAAACGCAATATTTGTGGCCGAAGAAGCTTTTGGATTTGAAAAGGGAACTCGGCTGCAGTTTCGCCTTCGGCATGAAGCCGGGTTTTCCACGCACGGTGTAGGTAGAGTGCGCTTGTCAATCACCACGGATCCATCCACCCAATTAAAATTCCGGGGATTGCCCTCAAGTCTGCAAAAATTAGTGTCGGTGCCTTGGGAACAATTGTCAGCAGAAGAACGATTTAAACTACAAGCCTATTTCGTTGCGAACCACGATCCTAGGTTGATTTTGAAACAAGAGATAAACCGGCTGGAAAAGGAACAAAACCAAAAATTCCCGCCAACGATGGTGATGCAGGACCTGCCAGTGATGCGTAAGACATTTGTTTTAAATCGAGGTGATTATGCGGATCGAGGTGAAGAGGTAACTGCGAGCGTTCCCAAAATTTTGCCACCAATGCAGGAAGGTGCGCCCTTGAATCGACTGGGGTTTGCGCAGTGGTTAACTCACAAAAACCATCCATTGACGGCACGGGTTGCGGTGAACCGTTATTGGCAACGGGTGTTTGGCCTGGGATTAGTCAAAACGGCAGAAGATTTTGGGATTCAAGGCGACTTGCCAAGTCACCCGGCATTACTGGATTGGCTGGCTGCAGAATTCATTCGCCGAAAATGGAACGTTAAAGCGATGCAGAGATTAATTCTCAATTCAGCAACTTATCGTCAAACTTCCCGGGTCCCTGCGGCGTTGTACCAAAAGGATCCTGAAAACCGTTGGCTTTCCCGGGGCCCGCGGCTTCGATTGGAGGCCGAAGAAATTCGGGATGCAGCGCTCTCTTTTGGAGGACTATTGATCGAACGCCTCGGCGGGAGAAGTGTGTTCCCGTATCAGCCCAAAGGATTGTGGTTGGAATTGAACAATCGACCCGGTTATTCAAGAAACTATCCCGTTGGGCAAGGTGATGAGTTGTTTCGGCGAAGCGTATATACCTTTTGGAAACGAACGGTGCCTTCTCCCATGTTGAAAACGTTTGATGCGCCGGAGCGTGAATTCTGTACGATTCGAAGGTCTCGAACCAATACTCCCCTTCAAGCTCTTTTGTTAATGAATGGGCCGCAATTTGTGGAGGCTGCCAGGGGGTTGGGATCCCGGATGATGGTTGAAGGAGGGCGTAAAGTGGAAGAACGCTTGGGATATGGGTTTCGGGTGGTGACCGGCCGTTCGGCGAGCCCTGCGGAAGCCATTGTGCTTTTAAATGCTTTCCGAGATCATCTGATTTTTTATCGGATGAACCCCGAAAGTGTCACGCAGTTATTGCAGGTGGGTGCATCATCTCCTAACCAGGTTTTGGATCGCGTTGAACTGGCCGCATACACCGCGATTGCACGCATGTTGATGAATCTAGCGGAAGCAATTACCAAGGGATAAAGATGTCCTCGAAAGAATTTGAAATCATGCAAGCCATTCACCGGCGTCAATTTCTGGGGCACTCCAGCACTGGGATCGGCGTGGCAGCGTTGGGGGCGTTGTTAAACGATCGCCCTGTCAATGCTAGCGACTCCCTCGGGCAAGCTCGAGGCTTGAGTGGTCTGCCGCATTGGGCGCCCAAGGCGAAGCGGGTGATTTACCTTTTGCAATCCGGGGCACCTTCGCAGGTTGATTTGCTGGATCACAAACCGTCCCTTGAAAAACATCACCTGAAGAATTTGCCGGACAGCGTTCGGCGAGGTCAACGCCTGACGGGTATGACCGCGGGTCAAAAGCAATTCCCAGTCATCAAGTCACCTTGGAAGTTCATCCGCCGAGGTGAATCTGGGCAATGGATAAGTGAATTGTTGCCCGCATTGGGCAAGGTTGCCGATGAATTGTGTGTTGTGAAAACCATGCAGACGGAAGCGATCAACCATGATCCGGCGGTAACATTTTTTCAGTCGGGAAACCAACAACCCGGTCGGCCGAGTATTGGTGCTTGGATGAGTTATGGGCTGGGTTGTGAATCTCAGGAGCTTCCGTCATTTGTAGTCTTGTTAAACCAGAATTCGTTTTACCAGGCTCAGCCATTGTACGATCGTTTGTGGGGCAGTGGTTTTTTGCCATCGCAGTTTCAAGGGGTTAAGTTTCGGAGTCAAGGCAATCCGGTTTTGTATCTCAAGGATCCTGCGGGCGATTCTCAGGTGCGGCGCAGGCAAATGCTTGACCGGGTTGCCCAGTTGAATCGAATCCTGCAGCAAAAAGTGGGCGACCCCGAAATTGAGGCTAGGATTGCCCAATACGAAATGGCCTATCGCATGCAAACGTCCGTACCGGAACTAGTTGACACCTCGGATGAACCGGAAAGTACGTTTCGTTTATATGGTCAGGATGCCAAGCGACCCGGAAGTCACGCGGCGAATTGCTTGTTGGCTCGTCGCTTAGCGGAAAGAGGTGTCCGGTTTATACAGGTGTTTCACCGAGGTTGGGATCATCACAGCAACGTTCAGAAACATTTGCCCGTCTTGGCCAAGGAAACCGATCAAGGGACAGCTGGGTTGATTTCGGACTTAAAACAACGCGGCATGCTGGACGAAACGTTGGTGATTTGGGGGGGTGAATTTGGTCGGACCGTTTATTCGCAAGGCAATCCTAAAGCGTTCGGCCGGGACCACCATCCCCGATGTTTTTCGATATTCATGGCCGGCGGCGGCATTAAACCTGGGCTCAGTTATGGCAAAACCGATGACTTTTGTTACAACGTCGACGAAAACCCTGTGCATGTCCATGATTTTCACGCCACAATTTTGCATTGCCTTGGAATTCACCATGAAAAGTTAACGTACCGTTTCCAGGGGCGTGATTACCGCTTAACAGATGTTCACGGACGAGTGATCCGTGATATTTTGCGTTAATTGATCCGATGATTTTGGCCTTCGGTTCATTTTTGTTCAGTGACTAATATAATGCCCGATACCCAAACTGATTACCTGATCAACGGGCCCGCAAAGCGGTGCCGGGCGACGCTGGTTTTAGCCCATGGTGCCGGGGCGCCAATGGATAGTCCGTTTTTGGAGGCGGTTGCCCAATCATTAGCGAGGCGTAAATTTAAAATCGTTCGCTTTGAATTTCCTTATATGTCTAAAAGGCGCTTAACGGGAAAAAAATCCGGGCCAAATGGCATGAAAATACTGGAAGCCAGTTGGTTGGATGTCATCGAGGAGTTTGGAGCAGAGGGATTATTTATTGGAGGGAAGTCCATGGGGGGGCGTGTCGCGAGTCAGGTCGCCGATCAAGCTGGTGTTTCTGGCGTGATTTGCCTCGGGTATCCGTTTCATCCCCCCGGAAAACCAGCCAAACTTAGGATTCGTTCGCTAGAAACCAGCAGAACGCCCGTTCTCATCTGCCAGGGTGAAAGAGACCCGTTTGGCAATACTGAA
>JAZABE010000809.1:0-2161 GCA_036137535.1 Planctomycetota bacterium
TCTTTTTGATTTCGGGGTCCAGTTCTTTCTTTTCGGGGAAATCGAGTTCGAGCAACACTACGTTTGCCTTAGCCCAATTCGCGAAAATTTCAGTGTTGAGGATCTGATGATCGAGTAATTCGCAATATTTGCACCAATCGCTTCCAGTGAAAAAAGCGAAAATGGGTTTCCCGGTCTGTTTGGACATTTTCACCGCGTCGGGGTACGACACTTGCCATTGAACGCGGGGTTTGAGGATTGGCGGTTTTTTTCGTTTCGAAGGTGTTGCTCCCTCGCCACAGCCGACTGCTAGGATTGCAGTGAAAACTAAAAGTACGAAGAGTTGTTTCATCGCGAATACCCGAAGTGCCCAAAGGTTTATTGTCACTTGAATTGCCAAAGGGATAAAGATGTAAGCGAACGGAATTGGGTTAGGAAGATACGAATCCGGTTAAGTATTGAGGGGCTTTGGAGAATCGTTTGGGATTACTCTGGTAACAGTAACGAGGTGGAAGTCGAGCCCTGAGCTGATTTGCGGATGGCCTTGATTCGCACATAGGGAGCAATGTATTGGCAGCGATGTCCGAATTCGCCATCGTTGGCGCCGGCTCTGGCGTGGTTCGGTTCCACCAGGTCTTCGATCAGGAATCCTGCACGACACATGCCACCGATGATTTCTTCCCACCGATGAATGAATTCGGCGGTTTGATCTTCTCGAAGCCGACTGCCGGAAACTCCCGGCAAGGGACTCGTGTTGGGTTGATAATATTTTTCCCGGATTCGGTAGCCTCCTTTTTTGTTTTCGACATCCGATTGCAGATTTGCTGGAGATTTGTGCTGGCTGATATAAATTCCCGAGCTCTTGAGAACCCTGGCAACCTCTTTAAATACAGGAATGATCGCGGGAACATAACAGGTGCTTACTGGTTGGATGACGATGTCGAATATCTGGTCGGCAATCATTCTCAGGTCATCCATCGAAGCTTCGATGGTCTTGATGTTGAGCTTTCGTTCCCTGGCTACTTCTCGATCAAGTTCAAGCATTTTAGGGCTAATGTCCACTACCGTGACTTTGGCTCCAGCTGCTGCATACAAAGCACTTTGTCGTCCACCCCCCGCGGCAAGGCATAAAAGATTTTGACCCTGGACGCCCTTGGAAAGCCAGCCGAGCTTTCCGTCAACGGTCTTGAGCGGATTGATTAATTCATCGTCATCAGCAGCTTTTGCGAATCGACTTTTTTGCGAGACTAATCGATCCCATGCAGTTCGATTCTGCAGGTGAAATGGACCAAAATTGCCACCAGCCATTTTCAAGTTTCCGAAAGATGCCCAGGGTCTGCGATGGATCCAATGGGGCTGGCAGAGGTGGGGATTGGTGGTGCAGGTTGAACCTGGTTGAGTTTTATGGTGAATAAGGTACCTTTGCCAACGGTGCTGGCGACCCGGATTTTTCCCTGGTGAGCTTCAATGATTTGGCGGCAGTTGTAGAGCCCAAATCCAGAACCCCCTTTGCCAGACTCGTCCGGCCCGTCCTTGGTTGAAAACCTTGGCTCAAAAATCTTAGTCAATACTTCTGTGGGCATTCCAGGGCCATTGTCTTGGACTCTGATATCCACGCACTGGTTTTTGGAATCCTTCAGCAAAGAAACAGTAATCGTTCCTCCGGAACCGATTGCTTGGCGAGAATTTACCAGCAGGTTAATTAGGACTTGCTGGATCTGGTTGCCGCTGGCCCAAACTTCTGGCACTTCGTGGAGATCCGTTTCAAGCGAAATCTGGTATTTTCGCATTTCACGCTCCATCAACAGGATCACCTGTTCAACAACGGGCTTGAGTTCCGTGGGTTCCCTCTTGTCAGATCGGTTTCGAGCGGAACCGAGGATGACTTTCGTAATTTCTGCAGCTTTGATCCCGGCATCATGGATCTTTTGCAGGGCACGATCCCGAGTTTCCTGATCTTGTTGACGCATCCCGATTTTCGCGTAGTTAATGATGGTCATCAAATAGTTGTTGAACTCGTGCGTGGTGGTTCCTACCAACTCCCCCAGCTATGCCATCTGCTGGAGATTGGCAATGGGGTGTGGGAGGTTGACAATTTGTGAGTGGAGATCTGCGTCAGGCATTTTGGTGTGCAAAAATAATGGACGATAATCTGTTAATTATTAAAAAAAAACGGCACGGA
>JAZABE010000810.1:0-9111 GCA_036137535.1 Planctomycetota bacterium
AATGCAAAGCAATTGCACTACACTAATGTCGTTACACCGTTTGTCGATCCCAAAAACTGATATTAAAGAATGATGACTAGCGAACATCCATTTGGCTGGCTGAGCCTTGTTCCCCCACTCACTGCAATCGTCTTGGCAATCCTGACCAAGCGAGTTGTTTTTTCACTGGGATTGGGGATTTTTGTTGGTGCATTGGTCCTCAAAAATTGGAATGTTGCCGAAGCAACTGGGCACATGTGCAGTGACCATCTTTGGAACCAGCTGATCAATAGCGATACTCTTCACGTTTTTTTCTTTACGATCCTAATGGGAACGATGGTGGGAATGATCAACCGGGCAGCCGGAATGCGTGGATTAGTCAATGCACTCACACCTTTCGCCAGCAACCGAAAACGCGGACAGCTCACCACCTGGTTTTTGGGGCTATTTGTTTTCTTTGATGACTATGCCAACACTATGCTGCTGGGCAACACACTCAAGCCCTTAACAGATCGATTGAGAATAGCCCGCGAAAAACTGGCATATCTGGTCGACTCCACGGCGGCCCCGGTAGCAGGCTTGGCGTTGATCTCGACCTGGGTAGCCGGGGAAATCGGCTATGTCCAGTCGGGTCTCGACAGCTTGCCAAGCGGTGAATCCTGGAGCGCATTCTCGATATTTATCCAGAGCATCCCTTACCGATTTTACGTCTTGTTCGCACTCCTGTTTGTTCCTATGGTCGCCTTGATGGGCCGCGATTTCGGACCCATGTTAAAAGCAGAACGCAAAGCCGTCCAAGAAGGAATTCACACGGATCCCTCAGCAGAACTCGCTGGCAACAAAACGTCTGGCTTACATCGGGATCCCACCTCACCCGAACCGGACACCCCGGCTCGCTGGTTCAACGCCGTGGTTCCCATTGTCGTTACGGTAGCAGCCGTAATCTATTTCCTTTACACCAGTGGAGCCGCAAATACGGAGAGCAAATCGCTTGTGGATATCTTCGGTGAATCGGCTTCCTATTCATCACTTTTGTGGGGAGCGTTGTGGGGCGCAGCAACTGCATACATCATGATTATCGTGCAGCGCATAATCTCTTTTAGCGAACTCCATCAGGCAGCAGCAGATGGAGCACGCCTGATGGTCCCCGCACTGTTAATCCTCTGGCTCGCCCAGAGCATGTCCGGCATGACCCGGGGACAGGATCTCGACGAATCACATCAGCCGATCGCCTCGGCATTACTGGCCGCCGGTGCCAACCAGGACGAAATCATGGCTTATGTCGCCAGAAATTTAGACTCGGGAAACCAGGAGCCCGCCCAGCTGCTGGACACAGCGAAGAGGTTAATCCAGCAAAGATATGCCCTTTACCAATTGCGTCTCGATGAAGAGCTCAAAAGCTTGCAGCAAAACCTGAAGCTTACCGATGTGGATTCCTTAAAACAACGAATGACCATCGTAGAGAACAAAGCTTTCCAGAACCTGGAAGCTGACCTCAGCTCCCTGATGAACTCGGTCAAAAATCACCAATCATTCAAAGACTATCTCTTATCTTTGCAACGGGCAAACGAGGAACTCGTTCCGGAAAATGCTTGGAAATTCAGTCAACAATTCAGTGAAGAAACTCAAGGTGAGCTGCCTCGCTGGACAACCGTAATCAGCGAGGGTGACCAAGCCACCAATCTGCTAGATCACGATCAACCAGTTCTGGAATACCCTGTCCTTAGCTATCAATTCCTATTCCGGGAAGGGAAATTGTATACCGGCGATTTCCTTTCAAAACAACTGGCCAGTTTAAGAGAAGGAGATGGATTTATCGCAAATCACTTTGTGCCACTACTTCCAACCATCGTTTTTGTTTTGGCATCGATCGTCGCATTCTCAACCGGTACCAGCTGGGGGACCATGGGAATCGTCATGCCCCTGGTAATTCCTCTCGCCTATTCCCAGCTCGCTGATGGCATTGGCGACGTGCCTGCGAGCCATCCGGTTTTCCTCGGCTGCGTCGGAAGTGTTTTAGCCGGTGCGATTTTTGGGGACCATTGTTCTCCCATTTCGGACACTACCGTGCTGTCGTCACAGGCAAGTGGCTGCGACCATGTAGCCCACGTCCGAACCCAATTACCCTATGCGTTACTGGTCGGTTTCATCTCGATCCTTTTGGGAACCTTGCCCATCGGTTACGGCATCAACGTCTGGCTGCTCATTCCACTGGGCCTAGCGGCTCTGACCGGTTCACTCTGGCTGTTCGGTTCAAAAGTCGAACCGCAACGGGAAAACTTTTCTGCCGACAAGCGGGACCATTGAACTCAAACGAGGATTCTTACCAGATCAATGTTTGGCTCGCTCCACAAGATGTTTCAGAAGCTCAACGATGCAACACGCAGGCGGACGATACGATGCTGCACTTTTCATTTCGGCCGATGTGGAAGCACGGTACTTGGAAACCTGCTCAACGCACACTCACAAATCGAGTGGCAAAGTGAATTATTTCATGAATTCCATGAACGAGTCGCTGTTGTCAAAAACCGGGAGGAGCCGATTGAACACCTTAAAAATTTGATTGCGGTAAGCCCAGCCCCTGTTTTTGGATTTGAATGCAAGTTCCAACACTTGGATTCCAATGGACTGGGTCTTGCTTTTGAGCAGTTCGTTGACCAACTCCTGATACTTGGTTTCAACCGATTCATTGTATTGAATCGTAAAAACTACCTGCGACAGGCCATTTCCGTAGCTCGGGGACAAGCGACTCGAAACTGGCATCTCCCAATCAAGCAAGCCACTCCACCAACAAACAGGATCTACCTCAACTTGCACGAAATCGGATTGGGAGGTCAAAACCGAAGCCTTCTCGACTGTTTCCGGCATTTGGAATCTCAGTATGCGACGGCGGACAATATCTTATCCGCCAAGCACTGTTCGCTGTTAAACGTCTGTTACGAAGAGGACTTGCAGCAGGATCCGCTGGTGGGATACAGGAAAACAGTCGATTTTCTATCGATGCACCAAGAGCAACCGGTGATCTCCCTCCAACAAATTGGTGGCAAACCAATCCATTCAATGGTCGAGAACTTCGAGGAGATTCAAACAACGTTACGTGGAACTGAATTTGAATGGATGCTCTCGGTTTAGTTTTTCACTGGACTCTGAGCAACACTGAACCAAAATCCTTGATATAATTTTTCAATTGACAAAAACAATTTTTTGGAGTGTATCAACAGATGAAAACTGCTCGGTCTTTACCGGCAATCCTGCTGGTTGCCTGCGTTGCGTTTGCAGGTGCTGAGGATGTCAAAACAGAAGTCGCAAAAATCAAAACAGTACGAACGTTCAAGAACCTCCGGGTCAAGTTACCCGTCCTGATCGACCATGCTGGAGATGGTTCAAACCGCTTGTTTATTGCATCCCAAGTCGGCAAGATTTATGTCATGAAGGAAGATCCTAAGACCGAAGATCCCAAAGTTTTTATGGATATTGAAAAGCGGGTTCGCTACCTCGATCGAGAAAATGAAGAAGGTCTCTTAGGATTGGCGTTTCACCCTCATTTTAAGAAAAACGGCTTCCTGTTTGTCTATTACACGCAATATCAAAAAACTGGAAAATTGCCAAGGACTTCCATCATTTCGCGTTTTTCGGTATCGCCAACTAACCCGGACGAAGTCGATCCCAAGTCAGAAAAAGTAATCCTGAAAATCTCACAACCCTTTTGGAACCACAATGGTGGCACCATCTGTTTTGGTCCAGATGGCTACCTTTATGTCGGATTAGGTGACGGAGGTGCCGGTAATGACCCCATGGGAAACGGCCAGAATCTAAGCACCTGGCTTGGCTCCATTCTCAGGATTGATATCGATCACCCGGCTGAAGGTAAAAATTACTCGATCCCCAAAGACAATCCTTTTACGAACCACAAAAACGCGCGTCCAGAAATCTACGCTTATGGACTAAGAAATGTATGGCGAATGACTTTTGATCGCCAAACTGGAATGGGTTACGTGGCTGATGTTGGCCAAGATTTCTGGGAAGAAGTCAACATTCTGCAAAAAGGAGGCAATTACGGCTGGAACCTTCGTGAATCTAGGCACGATTTTGCCAAAGCGCCTCGCAAACCCAAACCAAACGAAAAATTCGTCGAACCCATTTGGGAATATGACCACGCGACTGGAAAATCAATTACCGGTGGTGTCGTCTACCGCGGAAAAAAACACAAGGAACTGCAGGGAATGTATCTTTTTGCGGACTATGTGACCGGCTTTGTATGGGGCCTTCAGTACGATCCTCAAAAGAAGCAAGTGACTCGGCATCTGGAAATCAGGGGAGTGCACAAGGACAAATCAAAAGAAAAAGCGGCTCCAGTCATTACTTTCGGAGAAAGCGAGTCTGGGGAGGTCTACTTCTCAGACCGAAATGGCCGAATTTTCACATTTGGCCATTAACTGGTTTTCGTGAACCGGAATCCCAAAGCAGGCTTGTCGCGCAGGCACCCAGGTTTTGCCGGTTATTTTGACCAAACCTCTAACTAACTCCAAGGTTGATTTCAATCATGTTGCCGCGGTTCAAGTCGGATGACGAAGATGGATTGAAGTGGGACGATCTTGCTGAAAGCGCAGCAACTATCCTGAGTCTTGCGAGGATTTGCAGCAGGTCATTTTCCCTGGTTAACCCGGTTGAGATTGAATTGTCCTTAGAAGCCAGGACGATTCTCTTTGCCGCGAAGCACCGGGGCGTGATTGAAATCGTTGGCAAAAAGAACGCGTTCGATTCAACTGACCGGTTTGTTTCTGTGCATGTTGAATACGAACCGCATCACTTCCTTTCATTCAAACGGAAGGAAGAACCAGAACGGACCATAAAATTTGTTGAAGGTTTTAAACAACTTTGCATCGGAGGGTTTGTCATGCACCATCTGTTGCGTGAATTCTCGTTGACTGGGTCTGGTTTTGAGCGGGCCAGACAAATCCCTGAAAAGGATGTTCGAGAAGCATTGACTTTTGCCTCCGAATGGGGATACGAATTCTAAGGAAATACGGGAAAAACTTTTCTTTTTGACACAGTCGCTACATCCCGAATGAACGACGTCATTTTTCCTGGCCTAACTCTTTTTACAGGAAAAAGAGCCAAATCGACGGTAAAGATTTCCGATCAAGGATAAGGTATCGATTTGATAAACGTTGACGTTTTGGAAATGCCAATGAACCGGTCTTCAGGAATCCTCATTTTTGCCAGCGTTTACTCGGTTTGCATGCTGGTTATTCTTTGCTTGCTCCAAATCAAATACGATGTGAGGAAGCTCCAAAACAACCAGTTAATTTCGCCAAAGCTTCAATGCTTAGAGCAGGAAACTCCAAGCACTCACTATGTGGTGATGAATCCAATCAAGCTCCATTACCCGGTGAACCTGGACCCACGGGACTCAAAGCCCAATATTCTGATCGCAACGTTACCCGCGAAGCAAGTTTCGGGATCCGCGAAATTGAAACACAGGCGGGTTGCAAAATCACAGCTGCAAAACGCCGAGTTTCGAAACTGGCTGTCTGTTGCGTGGAAGACACTCAAGGATTTTCCGCAGGCAGTTGCATCAGTGAAATTTCCAGCGTTTTCATCAGCGACCCACACGCCACGCGTCTCAAAAATCAACCATTTGAAGCCGACTGAGACGGCAAAACCCACTATCAAAAATGCCAGTTTCAAAAAAACTCTTGTATTGCCGGGGGAGTCACCAGAGCCCATTTCCCCTGAACCCCATGTCCTAGTTGCCAATGATTTTGATGCAATCCAGAACTTGAAAACCAACGTGAAATGGTTGTCGAATATCCGCGTGAAGCCAAAGGCCCTCTCTAAAATCCAACAGGCGTTGCAGGAACTTGGTGACCAGGGTTCGCTGGACGCCGGGATTTGCGAAGCTGCCCTTTACCGTATGCTTACCGGTGCCAACAGCCTCGCTCTAGCCTACGAAAACGCTGAAGATTCCCGGCTACTCGATGACGTCAAAGCCCAGATCCAATCGAGTGTAAACCGTTGGATCGATCTCCTTAATGGTGTGCCCGCTGCGACCCCGGTACCCAACTCTCTCACCCAGTAAGCCGGGTAGCAAAGCGTTAGTTCAAACTCTTGGTTTCAAGTCTTTACGCCGGTAATCCGTTCGTTGCTTTGGCGAAATATTGGTCGGCCGGGATCCGGGACGGAAACGGAAAATGTTTAGGAGTAGCCCCGCCAGAATTTGGGAACAAATAAAACGAGAATGACAAAGAGTTCCAGACGACCTAACATCATCAACCAGATGAAAACAAACTTGGTGCCGCTGGAAAAATGACCATAGTTTTGACTGGGCCCCACAGTGCCCAGACCAGGACCAATGTTGTTCAACGTCGCAGCAACCGCGCTAGCGCTATCCAGTAATTTATTCTCGGAATTTGCACCCCAGGTGTCCCCGGGTTCAAAGGTCACAACGTAAAGCCAACCCGCACAAAACAAGATAAGGATCAGACCAAAATAAACCAGAATATTCTTGGGTAAATTTGGATCATCGATCTGCTTCCCGGCAATCTGAATTTTCCTGACCACACGCGGACGATATGATTTTTCAATTTCCATCCTCAGGATCTTAACGAACAAGATATGCCGAATTACCTTCATCCCTCCCCCGGTGCTACCGGCGCAGCCCCCAACAAACATCAATAGTAAAAGCACTCCCCGTCCGAAACTGTTCCACTGGTCAAAATCGTTCGTTCCAAAACCGGTGGTCGTAATGATCGCGACCACCTGAAAAAGCGAATTACGGAATGCCGAAGCAAAGTGCGCAAATCCGGGATCCTGTTTCCACATCCCGAAAACAATGACCAGAAAGGTCAAACCGAAAATCAGGGTGATGTAGGTTCTCCATTCGACGTCTACCAGCATGGGCTTGAGATCGCCCCGGAAAAACAAATAAAGCAGAGTAAAGTTGGTCCCTGCTAATATCATGAAAAGAATAACCGTGTACTGAACAAAGGCACTGTCAAAATGCCCAAGGCTGGAATCGTAGTTACTGAAGCCCCCGGTCGCCATGGTCGCAAAAGCATGGGTAATGGCATCAAAGGCATTCATGGTTCCCGATGACATCAAAATGGTCGCTAACAACGCATTGAGGGCACAGTAAATACCAGTAAACAACAGGGCAGCGTGGCGCATGCGGGTCGTCGGATTCGAGTCGATCGGACCGGGAACTTCGTTCCGCATCAACGCCTTACCTGCCGAACCTTCCCCCAACACGACAACAAAAAGGACAATGATCCCAAGTCCACCGAGAAAATGAGTCATGCTCCGCCAAAACAGGATACAGTGGGGCACCAGCACAGGCTCTTCCAAGTGTCCGATAACTGTTGCCCCGGTCGTTGAAAATACGGATTGAGCTTCAAAAAGGCTATACATGACGCCCATCCGCACCCATTTCAACCGGTAATGACCTGGTGACACTGGAAATTCACTGGAATCTGGGGTCAACAAAACTTTTGAAATCGCCTGATGCTTTGCCAATGAATCTAAAACCCGGTCGAGTTCGTCACCCTTTAATTGCGTCGCAATTTCCAGTTGCCCCTTGTCTAACCCGAGCACTTTTCGCGAACTCAATTCAGTCGGCGGGCTAGTCAACGCTCCAAGAACTTCACGCTGTTGATCGGAAAGCTCAACCGGCGACCATTCGTCAAAAATATTCCAGTTGAATTTTGAAACCAAAACGGTTTGACTTTCTTCAAACACACGAACCGAGCAACTGCGATAGGTTTTGGAGATCAAAAACGGAAGTGAGCCGAGGCAAGTCGCCAGAATCCAACTCAAACCGACAATCGAAATCGCCTCCCGCAAAAAAATCTGTCCCTTGGCCCGGCGTCCGAGATAGAAAAAAACACCTGCCACAGCAAACGAAATGCAAGTGCTGAGTCCGAGTGCCAAAAACCCTCGTCCTTCAAAACGTAGTTCGCTTGCATTGACGATTGAGTCCGTGTGCCGGCCAATTGCCGGGAAAGCCCAGGGCAAGCAAAACAGCATCGTCAACCCGATCAGAAAACAAATAATTCCAAGGAGTTTACTGACAAGTCGGTAGTTCATTGTTTGCCTGGGAAAGCCACGTGATGCGAAATCAAATTAAACAGAAGGGCACCAAGCCTAAGCCCATTTCCTAGTTGTAAGGCTGACTTGATCTGGATTTTTCAGATCTTCAAGAAAATTTTCAACGAACCTGCATGAAGCCGACTGGGTTTCGAGGATCACTCACGTGATCATCATTTCATCATATACAGATCCAAGCCAATGAGCATCCACCATTCGATCCTCACAATCTGATCATTTTGTAAAACTGCTAAAAACGGCGACACCGGTACAAAATTTTCAGATCGTTTCCAGCCGTGACAGTTTTGGGCATCTGCCACGAGAAACGCCATTTTTGAACAAAATGGGTCAAAAAACAACAAAACCTCATCCTCAAACCGGGGCAAATGATAACGATGAAATCTCTTTTCGTAATTTTACCAGTACACAACGGCCGAAAAAATCTGGACAAAATTGTAAAGCTGCTGCTGGAATTAATTCCCCAGCTCGTCCAGCAGTTTCAAATCATCATGATCGACAATGGATCCGTTGACGGTTCTGCAAAAGTCGCTCAAGACGTCCAGGCCCGCTTCATTCAAATTGAAGTGATCTACCATCCACACCACCAAAGGGGACACCGCGACAATCAACGCAGGCTTGGCCCAGGCCAAGCACGAATTCAAGTTCATTCAGACCAGCGCGGAAATTTCAGAAAAGAAAATCAAGAACTTTCTAGAGAGTCCCCTGAGCCATTCCCTTTCAACAGACGCTCAAAGCGGGGCTATGCCTGAACCCCCGTTAGAACGTCTGCAGAAGTGGGGCAGGGCGTTTCAGGCACCACTGACTCAAACCGGGATTGAACACCAAAGAGATCCACCAGACTCCTGCCGGGGCATCCCTGGCAAGTCTATTCCAAGCTTTGGGACGTCAATAGTCATCGCTGACTGAAAAACGGTTCTCGGCAATCAGTCACCGCGATCGGGAACTGATAAACTAGGTAGACTATTTTCGGACTGGCTGGTCACCGTAACCGTCCCGGAGTCAGCCTCTCCTCAAACGCTGCCCGTC
>JAZABE010000811.1:0-1495 GCA_036137535.1 Planctomycetota bacterium
GACGAAAGCCTCGGAAGAATCCGCGCAAAACTCACAGAACTCGGACTGTCGGAAAACACCATCATTATTTTCACCGCAGACAACGGCGGCATGTCCGCATCAAACCAATACCGGGGGGTTCATCACCCAAGGAAAACACTGAATAGTCGTTTTGCTTCATCTAATCTACCGCTGCGAGGCGCGAAGGGGTGGAATTATGAGGGGGGCATTCGAGTTCCCCTAATTGTCCACTGGCCCGGCAAAACGGGTGCAAACACTATCTCACATGCAATGGTCACCGGAACTGATTTCTACCCGACTCTGTTGGATATGATGAGCCTGCCGCTCCTACCAAAACAGCACGTCGACGGGATGAGTTTCGCACCGGCCCTTCTCGGTCAACCCCATGACCGCGGAGCAATCTACTGGCACTTTCCTCATTACAGCAATCATGGCTACCAAAGTCCGGGTGGTGCCATTCGTTTAGGTAACTACAAACTGCTCGAATATTTTGAAAACGGAACCGTTCAGCTGTTCGATCTGGAAAATGATCTCGGCGAACAACACGACCTTTCGACTCAAAAACCCAAAATCACGGAAAAATTACTAAAAATGCTACACGATTGGCAAAAAGCAGTGGACGCCAAAATGCCGCAAGTGAAAGCCGCTTCACCTTCTTCCAAAGCCAAGCAAAAGCCACAACCGGCTACGACATTGCCCGTTGACGTCGCAAATTTTGCCCCCGGTTGGACGGTTCGCAATTGGGGTGGGCCCAGCATGAAACCCGGCCTGCGAAAAGTTTGGGCTGGACGGCAAAACGTCCTGCTAACCCACCCACGCAGCAAAACCGTACCCTGTGTACTTTCTCGAAAGATTGATGTCCCGGCGGGAAAAAAAACCACGTTGAACTTGGAAGTCAACAATCACCCTCAAGGCAACTGGAAACTGGTAATCTCAGTCAACGGCAAGGAGACGCTGAGCAAAGAGATCGAGCAAACCGCATGGCAACCGATTCAACTCGATCTTAGCCATTTTGCTGGTCAAAAAATTAGCGTCGATCTCGAGAACCGGGCAACCGGCTGGTCTTACGAAGCTGCCTACTGGAGTAAAATTGAAATCGCCCATCCTTGAAATGCTCCGAGTGTTCGATTTAATTAAAGAGTTCATCCCGGTTTCAACGACTCCTTTTTTGTTTTCGAGGAACTCTAAATGCACTTGATGATTGTAAATTTCAAACTCAATGGCATGACCCGCCAAGAATACGACGCTCTCCTGGAAGAGGTCGGGCCAGCTTTTCCCGCGGTTGCGGGACTGCAGTCCAAGTATTACCTGGCAGATGATGCAGCAAACACCTACGGTGGCGTCTACATATGGGAATCCCGACAAGCCATGTTAGATTTCCAAGCCAGTGAAATGTTTCAGGGGGTCAAGGAGCACCCAGGTTTCACCGATTTCACAGTGAATGATTTCGACGTGATCGCTGAGCCTACGTGTGTCAACGGTTAAGCAAACCGTT
>JAZABE010000812.1:0-2525 GCA_036137535.1 Planctomycetota bacterium
GTTTAAGAACCTGTCGAGTTCGCTGCTCGGGCACCATGACGATTCGGGTCACCGGACGGGTCTGGGCAACTTGCCGCCAAACCGTCTTGTAAACCGTTCGCGTTTTTTTCTCAGGAACCATTTCGACGTAAACCTTGGATTGTTGCACTGGGACTTGTTTGGTTTCACAACGATAACTGGTTTGAGTCTCTTTTTTGTCCACGTAACGTGTAGCGACAATCTCCCGCTGGGCCTCGATTCGACGATAAACGGTTTTGTACTCCGTTTTTTCAACCACCTTCGGAACCATGACCGTGTAGTGTTCCTGCTTTTTTTCCTTGATCATTTTCATCCGGGTCTTCGTTACTTTTCTTTCACGCTGCTCGGGCACCATGACCGTTTTACGTTGCACTTTTTGCGTAGCCACTTTCTTGTAGACCGTCGAATAAACCGTGCGTTCGCGGGCTTCGGGAACCCGGATTGTGTAAGGAACCTGTTCTTCCCGCTGCTCCAATTTGCAAACTCGCTTCGGCACTTCCCGGCTTCTCACTTCAGTGCGGTTACAAGTGACTGTTTGCGTGAACGACCTAACCTCGTGTCGATATTTCTGAACAGGAATCACCTGGGTTCGGGTTTCATATTGGGGTCGGCAAACCCACTGAAAACAGGAACGCGTTTCCATTTTCAGGCGGCATCGTCGAACCCATCGAGTTTGTACACTGGGACGGTAACAAGTGACCTGATAGGTGTAAGGCACCTGGCAGCTTTCGGTGCGGTAACACGTCAAACTCATTTTTTTCGTGATTTTCCGCGGCACCCAGATCCTTTGACAAACCGTTCGCGTTCGGCAACACGTTAAGCAATTTCCACACTGATCTCGGCAGGTTTTCCCCACAGGGACTTGGCGTGAGATGGTTTGCCAACTTCCACAATCCACGGTTACCGTTTGGGTCCGGGTATCGGGAACTTTCCGACAAACCGTTCTCAAGCCCGTGTGCGTTTTCTGGTAGGGTACCATTACGGTGCATTGGACTGGCACGTTCTCATAACAAGGCACACAAACCTTGTGTGTTTGTTCCACCTGTTTCCACTGTGGAACACAAACCTGGTATTGGCGAGTGACCTGTTCACAGTAGGGAATACAGACATTCCGGTATTGAGTCACATTTTCCGTATAGGGCACTTTCACCGTGTAGTACTCGGTTTCATACTCGGTTCGGGGTATGCTCACCGTATAATTTCGAGTGCGGTACTTGGTTACTGGAACGTAAACCATGCAGGTCTTCTTCTCGGGAACCTGCATCGGAACCGTTTTATAGACGGTGCAAGTCGTTTCCTGGATCTTGGGAACCATTTCGGTATAAACCTCAGTGGTTTGGTATTCAACCGGAATACTTCGATAACAATCAACTTCGCGCATCCTCGTCTCGGGAACCTGAATCGTTTTTTTGACTTTTTCCTCAACAGTCTCCGGAACAGTGCGAAAATAAGTCTCGACTTTTTTCTCCAACTTAGGGAGGCGAACCACGACTTCCTGTTTAACCGGCACCTGGCGAGTGACCGTTTTCATCTCAGTCCAAGTTTTCCGACGAGTCTGCGGTACCTGAATGGTGTATTCCTCTTCGACTGGTATTGAATCCGGGATATTCTGGTAGGTGGTTTGAAACGTGGTTTGGGCCTTGGGAACACAAACCGTGTAAACCTGGTCCTCGGGAATCCAGTCACAGACTTTGCGACAACAATCCACAAAATGTTGGCGCTGCTCGGTCCGGTACGCCATTTTTTTTTCGGTCCGATAGCGAGTCTCCCAGCAGGGCACCCAAACCGTTTGTTGTCGGTAACAGCTCTCAACTCGACAGTCTTCCGACTCACTATCGACCTGTTTCGAATCAGAGATTCGGCCGCTGAGTAATTTTGGCAAATTCTCAGACAGATTCCAGCTGGCCAGGGAATAGCCAAAAGCCGGCATCTCACCTCCTAGGACTTTTTTTTCGGGTTGAGCCTGTAAATGTGCAACCCAAACCGTGTTCAAGAGAACCAGGGCGCCGGTTGCAAGTGAGTGTTTGAACATATTCAGTGAAACCTATCGACTTATTTGCCTTAGTTTTGTCGTATTTGAGCAAAACCATCTGCGCAAACCTCACGCAGGTGATAGACTCAAACAAAAATAATTAGGTTTTTAGAGGCCGCGCGGCAAGCAATTTCACGCTTCCGCTCCCATCGACCGTGGGAATCTCTGCCGCCTGGGCCGGTTGCACCGATTGCAACGGTCTGGCTTTCGCACCGGGTGCCCGGTGGAATCTACCGTTTTTTTCCGAATGAACTATAAATCGTTCGGAAGTGTTTCCTGGAAAATTTGGCCAGAAAAAGGACTACGAGTGACTGATGTATCAGAGCTGGAAGCTCAGATCCTAAACCAGGTGTCAGCTCCGAATTATCGCCCGGTTAAACCCAAGGTGATTGCCAAGAAGCTGGGAATCGACAAACCCCAAGTAAGAGATTTCAAACGGGCCTTAAAACGTCTGATTCGAAACGGTTCTCTGGCC
>JAZABE010000813.1:0-2291 GCA_036137535.1 Planctomycetota bacterium
GCTGTTCCCCGCTTGTAACCGCTCGATGACGAACGAAAAAGCTTTTCCGCGATCCGGAAATTATCCGCGTAAAAAGCCTGTTTTCCAGTGTAATATTCCGCTTTAGGAAGACGATTATTTCGAACAATTTGCGCTTCGTTAAACCCGGTCGGCAAAACCATGAAAACGAACCAAACGACCTTCCCTAATGATTTGCCGTTCGAACACTGAATGCACCGAGGTGATTGCTGTGACATTGAAGCTATCTCTCCGAATTGCCGGGTACCACTAATCAGAATTGGAACCAGAAGACCTCAGCCAACATTTCGATCAAAAGATCCGGCTTAAGTCACCCGCCTAACTGCCCAATCTGAAAATCCGTTCTGCTAGCTTGGGCCGCGAATACCCAAGAATGCCTTCAGAATAGTCCTTTTTGGAAGAATTGGCGATCTAAATTGGTCGTTGACCTATAAGATTGGGAATTTAGACCGTCTTTTTTGATTTTTCCACCAAAGTCCACCGCATGGCGTTCCGATAAAACTTGTAACGAATATTCAGAATATTTCGTATTTAATCATTTGGAAAACTGACCTAGGCCGCCGGCAAGGAACGATGGAGTCAAAGAAATGAAATCCAGAACGTTACTCAAATCTTTGCAATTAACCATTTGTGGAATCTGTCTTTCGGTTGTCTGCATCGCCACAGGTTGCCAGGTAACGGTTGGCGGTCAACTCATGCCGAGCCCGAACTACCTCTCGGATGACCTTCAATATTTTCCTCCAGGGCCTGAATTCAAGTTGCAGAATGAAGCCAATGCGTTGGAAGCCTATCGCGCCGAACAAGCACTGGGTGAAAACTAGGGTCCAAAATCCAGCTTGCATCGAATTCACTCGCCGCTTGACTAGAGCGGCGATTTTCGTTTCTTGCTCTAATTCTTCGTTGCAGTGGAATCCGTCAGCCCGCTGCAACACCTACACTTAAGACATCAAAAAGCAATACTTAATAAAAAACCGGGCACCAAGTTGACAGATCCGTGCAATTGACACGCCACTGTTCTCCAAACCTCTGCAGAATTTTGACTCGCCCCAGAATCAACCGACAACCGGTTTCCTCCAAAAAGCCTGGTCCCAACAATCCAAGACAACCGTTGCACATGCCCAATGAAACACCATGTCCAACAAAAAAACCGAGTCATCAGACCGTCGTCTCTGAATTTTTCCCTGTTTTCCACCGTCAATTTCTAGATTCGCATTCAAGATTCGGCTTCCAACCGGTAGACTTTCTAAAATCACCAGGCTACCTGGTCCGACAAGGTTTCAACACATCGTTAGTATCCATGAGGTGGTTGGCCGGGCGATCGAAACCCGGTTCACACGACCAAAAGGAATCGACTTAAAAACCAAGGAAAAACCTTCGTTTTTTCACAACTTTTGGTTTGGATTTCACCACCTGACCACCAGTGCAACCATTGACTCATGACATTTCTAAACGCCTATTTTGAGAACCCATTCAAAGGGGCGGTCTACCATAACCCTTCAACCGCAATGTTGTACGAGCATGCGATCAGCATTGGCGATGGACAGATCACCAGCCTTGGTGCCCTAGCAACCCGTTCTGGGAAAAAAACAGGGCGAAGTCCTAAAGACAAACGGGTCGTCGAGTCAGAAAGCTCTAAAGCTGACATCTGGTGGGGAGAGGTCAATCGCCCCATTTCACCAGAATCTTTTCAAGAGGTTCGCAGACAGTCATTAGAATTCCTGGAAAAGAGCACCCGGCTTTACGTGATTGATGGTTTTGCCGGCTGGCACCCAGATTATCGCATCAAGGTACGGATCATCTGTGAACGGCCTTATCACGCACTTTTCATGACCAACATGTTGATTCGGCCAACTCGGAAAGAACTCCAGACTTACGGTGAGCCGGACTATGTGATCTACAACGCCGGACGCGATCATGCCGATCCAAGGATCAGCGGCGTCACAACCGAAACCTGCGTCGCACTTAACCTTGAAGATCATGAAATGGTGATCCTGGGCACCCAATACGCCGGAGAAATGAAAAAGGGTGTTTTCACCATCATGAACTACCTGATGCCCAAACAGGGTGTTCTTTCAATGCACTGTTCTTGTAACGAGGGGCAGGACGACGTCTCCCTGTTCTTTGGATTATCCGGAACGGGGAAAACAACCCTCTCGGCCGATCCCAATCGCCGTCTGATTGGTGACGATGAGCATTGCTGGACAGATCAAGGAGTCTTCAACATTGAAGGAGGATGTTATGCCAAGTGCATCGACCTGACTCCTGACAAGGAA
>JAZABE010000814.1:0-4133 GCA_036137535.1 Planctomycetota bacterium
TCCAAGGACGATGATTCCAAGGACGATGACCCCAAGGACGATGACCCCAAAGAGGATGACCCCAAGAATTCAAAGTAGCGTCAAATTGAAAAATCAGCTGCATCATCCGACGGTTCCGAAATTGAAAGCCTTCCGAAATCGGGGAAACGCCTAGGTCTAAGCACCCCGAGGCGAAAATATTGGCGAGACCGCAAACTCATCCCAATCGTTAAACATTGACAAAGGCAGTGCCCTCACTGCCTTTGCTTATTTCTTGATTTTCAGTTGGCGACTGAAACGTTTGGTTACAACAATCCGGATAACCCGAACAGTTTCTCAAAACGGTGTGAAAATGAAGCGATCACACCTGAAACCCGTTTTTTTCTGGTCTGAATCTTTTCAGTGGTCATGACGTGAATTCCGATCATTTCAGAGTGTCAATGTATTTCGATTTATTTGATTGCAATTATTTGAATGCATGTATGCGTTTTTAGCATTCGGAAAATGACACGTTAAGCGATTTCCAATTTTAGGGGACCGATCCTTCGGCCAGGAAACAAAATATGAGCAAGTCAATGCTTCAAAGGTTCATGCCCAACAGCCCCCTTCAGGTGCTCTGCGGCAATCTTGTTATTGGTTTCATCTTTACCCTTCAGAGCGTTACCGATGCCCAGCTTAACCCTCAGGGGGCCTACCAAAACCCAAGAAGTCCCAACTGGAATTCCCAAACTCCGTTCACCCCGCCCCAAAACCTCCTTGAAAATCGTCAGGGACAACGGCTAATGCATCACAACTCGTCCCCTACGCAGGGACAGCAAGGACGATCGCCCAGGATTCAACCCAGTAATTTCGGAAAATTCGACAACTCTTCAGGCTACGCTCCGGCCAGTTCAACACGTTACCTTAACCGGCAAAACACATCCACTCGAACGGCCACCGCTAACGACAACAACAGTCTTACAAGACAATTTCGTTCCTACCAAATCAACCAGGCCAACTCATCAAATGTCACCAAGCAGTTGCAACAGCAACTGGGTGACATGGTCGAAATTGTCAACGATCCAACCCATAATCGAATTGTAGTCAACGCCACCGATAGCAACCATCGAATGGTCAAGCAGTTTATTGACCGAATGGAGTCGCCTCAGACACGGCCGGCCGCATTGTCAAAATCAAAATCCATTCGTTCGTTTAATGTTTCAGTGGAAATGCTGCGAAATGCTGCGAACCAACTGAGCCAACTCTATGTTGACCAAAATCGAATCATCGTAGCGGCAGACGAAACGGCTGGAAAGCTATTGGTGTTTTCTACGGAACCGGACTACCAGGAAGTGACAACCTATTTACGCCGCAATGGGTACCTGGATACTCGCAAACCTTTTGATCCTGGCAAACCGGGTGTTCAATACCACCAGCTCAAAAACGTCGGCTGGCGTGAACTAGAGACCGCAATATTCCGTGGATGGGGTAACACACTCAAAATCGAGGTCTCCCAAGATGGCAATTTTTCAAGGATCCAAATCCCAACCTTGGACCAACGGCAATCTAACATTCAAATCGATCGTCGGAATAACCAGGTCCAAATCGAGTCATCTGGCCTGCAACTGACGGGCATCACCAACCTCATCCACCTGCTCGACCAGCCAGCCGGCACCGGTAAGCTTGAAATCATCAAGACGAATCCAGAAGCCATTGATCAAGTGCAATCGACTGTGTCCATGTTTAAATTTGCAGCTTTACAACAGGACGTTCAGCCAAAAACCACTTCAGCAATTATCGGTAAGGCAAAACGCAACGGCGTGTATGCGATCTATCAAGATCAGGCTACACCTGAAGACGCCGATCCGAACCAGGATCCCACCACCCAAGAAAATACCGAAGAGACGTTGGGACCCATTGGCCGTGTAGAAATCATTACGATTCCCGGAACCGACATCATCATTCTGAAAGGTGATCCCAAAGACGTGGAAAGGGTCCGAACATTAATTCAGCAGATTGAAAAAACGTCTGAGGAATACAAACCCGTTATCGAAGTCCTCCCTTTGAATCACGTCGACAACATCGCCGTCCAAGTAATTGCCGACGAAGTTTACACTAATTTCTACGAGCCTAGCCTTGGAGAAACTTCGATAACCGCCTTGGTCAAACCAAACGCTTTGTTATTGGTGGGTACGCCTCAAGGAGTTACCCAAGCTCGGGAAATTGTCGAAAAACTCGATGTGGAAGTCGAGGCAAAAACGGAATTCAAGGTTTTCCGCATCAAGCACATGTCCGCCGTTGACCTCGAAAATCGGCTAAGGTCGTTTTACCTGGGTCAATCCACAACAGGTTTTGGCGCAAACGGGGGTGGAAACCAGAACAATGCTGCCCAGGGATTTGGGGGCGAAGGACTCGCGACCCGCATGCGACTGGCAAGCGATTACCGCAGTAACACACTTTTCGTTCATGCATCAAGACGCGACATGGACGAGATCACCAAATTCATTGCTGAAATCGATGTAGAATCCACCGGTGAAGGAAACGAAGATCATCTCAAGATCATCCGGCTGAAGAATTCGACTGCATCCGAATTGGCACCCATCCTTCAAGACATCTTAACCGGGCAACTTCAAGGTGCTGGGCAAAGCACAACAGGCAACAACAACAACCAAAACAATCAGTTTAACAACCAGAACAATCAACAGTTCTCCCAAGTTCGGTCTGCAATGCTGGCACTCCGGTCACTGGATCCTTCGGGGAAAATTGTACGTTCGAGCATCTTGTTTGACACCCGAGTCACCTCTGATGAAAACAGTAACTCATTGATCATCAAAGCTCCCCCTGGCAGCATGGAACTCATCGAATTGCTGGTGAACCAACTGGATCAACTTCCGGATGTTGAGTCGCAAATCAAAGTGTTTGAACTGGAAAATGCTTCTTCTCCCCAAGTCGTCGAGACCATCCAGAATTTATTTGAAGCCCAACAGGGGGGCGGTGGCAACAATGCCGGTGGCACCAACATCATCCCCCTGGAAACCGGTGGATTTGATTCGACCATTGTCAGCTTAAGATTGGCGGCAGATGCCCGATCCAACACGGTCATCGCTGCTGGCTCTCAAGGTGATTTGAACATCATTGAGGCCCTGGTTACCCGCCTTGATGAAGACATCGAATCCAAGTACATCCATAAGATTTTCCGCCTCCAAAATGTTACTGCTGATGTGGTTGAAGAAGCGTTAACCGGTTGGTTAACCGGGCGGTCAGATACCTTGAGTGCCGATCCTCGAATCATTGGTTCCGGGGATGGGTCCCTCGAAAGTGTCAAACGCGCAATCACGATCCAAGCTGAAACAGAAACCAACTCCCTGATCGTCAGTGCCCACAAGGAGTACATTCACATCATCGAAACGATGATTCGGGATATCGATTTCAAAAAGCAGGTTGTGATTCAGGCGGTCATTGCGGAAGTCCAGTTGTCGGACACATTTGAATTCGGGATTGAGTGGGGCGTTCAGGATTCACTGGTTTTTGACCGCGGACTGGGCGACGGCATTGGCTACCCGTTCAATAGTTCTGCACTTGGAAACACGATAACTGCTGGAACCCCGGGGCTGCTCAGCCGCGAAGACTTGGCAGGCCAGGTTTTGCAGAACCTGAACGTGGGGCGAAGCAATACGGGCCTCGGATACGGAGGCCTAGTTATGTCTGCCGGAAACGAATCAATCAACGTCCTGCTCAGGGCACTTGATGATAAGTCAAAAGTTGACATCTTAAGCCGTCCGCAAATTACGACCATGGAAAACATCCAGGCTTTTGTCCAAGTCGGACAGGACTTGCCCTACGTTACGGGCGTAGACAATTCCAATACTGCTGGTGGGAACACAACGTTTGCAACGGACTTCTTGGAACTTGGAGTCACACTTTCTGTAACGCCTCGTGTTCGCCCAGATGGTGAGATCTGGATGCGAGTGGATGTCAGCAACTCCAGTGTTGCCGACGGCGATGGAGTCGCTATTCAAACAACCGCTTCGGGAGGGGTCGTCTTTCAGCCCATCATCAACGACCAAACATTACAAACCGACGTTTCTGCTCACTCCGGACAAACCATTGTTCTGGGAGGACTCATCCAAAGCGTGACCCAGGATGTTGTGCGAGGCATTCCTTTCTTCTCGGAT
>JAZABE010000815.1:0-3810 GCA_036137535.1 Planctomycetota bacterium
TGCACGAAATCAACAAGAACTGGAAACTGGATATTTCAGCCTATTACCGGTTAAAAAAATTGATCAAAAAATTAAAGCCTGATTTAGTTCACACCTGGATTTTTGCTGCCAACAGTTACGGCCGTTACGCTGCGTTAAACGCTGGTGTCAAAAAGATCATTGCCGGGGAAAGATGTGTCGATCCCTGGAAACGCTGGCACGAGTTTTCTATCGATCGTTTTTTGGCGAAGCGAACCAACGGGATTGTAACGAACTCAACTGGAGTCGTCGATTTTTATGTTGGCAAGGGGATTGAGCCCGGCAGGTTCTCAGTCATTCCCAACGGAGTTGAGAGACCGGATCTTCGCCCGGTTTCCGAAATGCGACGGGTGCTGTTGGACGCACTTCAATTACCACCAGAGACCCGTCTCATAGGAACCGTCGGGAGGTTGTGGCCTCAAAAACGAACCAAGGATCTGATTTGGGCAGCCGATCTTTTGAAATGTATTCGCGACGATGTCCATTTATTGATCGTTGGCGATGGGCCGATGCGGTGGCGCCTTGAAAAATTCAGGGAACAGGTTGAAATTACAGACCGCGTCCATTTCCTAGGTGATCGACCGGATGCGCAGGAAATTATTTCTTGCCTCGATTGTTTTTGGCTGGGAAGTGATTACGAGGGGCAATCCAATGCCGTGATGGAGGCAATGGCCAGAGGTGTACCCGTTGTGGCTACAAAGATTCCCGGGAATGCTGACCTAGTGATTGACTCGGAGACTGGGTTTCTGGTGGAGGTGGGTGACCGCGCAGCCTTTGCGCAGAAAACAGATCTGTTGTTTAACGATGACCAATTGGCAACCAAGATGAAACTGTCTGCCATCGAGCGAATGGAAGCCGATTTTTCAATCCCAAAAATGGTGAGTCGATATGTGGATTACTACGACCGAGTCTTGGCAGAATAGGGCCGTATTTGGTTTGCTCTTGCCGTGAATTCCAAAAAAATTCATGGCAAAACAGGGTGCCACCAACCTGGACTGCTCGAGGATCCGGGGGGGTGAACGAAGTGTGGCTCTGGTGCAATTGCGACCTGAAGCTAATCAACCACTTTAAGTACGGCGTATTTTTTCTTTCCACTACGCAGCAATACCATTGAACCCCCAATTAGATCGCTCATGTCAATTTGGTGCCCAACGTCGGTGACCTTTTGATTGTTCACGTTGATGCCCCCTTGTTCCAGGGTGCGGCGGACTTCGCTTTTGCTTTTGGCGATAGGGGTTGCAACAAAGGCATCAATGACATTCAGTCCCCCTTCTTGCAGTACAGACCGTTCGATTTCGGCGTTCGGAATGTCGCCGACAATACTGGCGAGGGCAGCATGATCGTTTTCCGAAACGGTCTTGCCATGGAGAATTGCAGTTGCCGCGGAAGCTTTTTCAAGTCCGTCTGAACCATGAACTAGCTTCGTCATGGCGTCAGCGAGAATTTTTTTTGCCTCCCGGGGATCGCCGGTTTCAAAATTCTCGATTTCTTCCTGCGAGTAGTCGGTCAAAAAACGGAAACAGGTACCAATGTCATCATCATCGATTCCACCGACCCAGTACTGGTAAAAATTGTAGGGTGAGGTTTTCGCAGCGGATAACCAGACGGTTCCGGCCTCTGTTTTGCCCATTTTGGACCCGTCTGATTTGGTTAGCAGGGGACTGGTGATCCCAAACAGGCGGCTTCCATCCGTTCGGCGTCCCAAGTCGATTCCCGCAGTGACATTTCCCCACTGATCCTGCCCGCCGACCTGAAGTTCACAGGAAAATTGTCGATTGAGGTGCACAAAATCATAGGCTTGCAAGAGCATGTAGCTGAATTCGGTGTAACTCAGGCCGGCAGGAGAGTCGAGTCTGTTTTTGACTGAATCTTTGGCGACCATTACGTTGACAGGGAAGTTTTTACCAATGTCACGCAGAAAATCGATATACGAAAATGTTTTCATCCAGTCAAAATTGTTGACGAGAATTGCCGAGTTTTCGCCACAATCAAAATCCAACAGCTGACGCATCTGTTTTTCAATTCCCTTCACATTCGCCAGCAGAGCTTCTTCAGACAGCAGGTTTCGTTCTTTGCTTTTCCCACTGGGGTCGCCAATCATGCCAGTCGCGCCACCGATCAATGCAATGGGACGATGACCTGCTTTTTGGAATCGACGTAACAGCATGAGTTGCAACAGGCTGCCGATGTGAAGGCTGTCAGCAGTTGGGTCGAAACCGATATAAACGGTTCGCATGCGCTCCGACAACCAACCCGCTAATTCTTCATCGGCGGTTGTTTGATAGATCAAGCCACGCCACTTCAGTTCGGCAACAATGTCTTTCATTTTTCAGGTCGGTTTGGATTAAAGACTGGTGAACCCTTAAATTACCCTTGCAGAAGGAAAGGGTGGGAACCGGATGTTCTAACAAAAATCAGCTCTGGAACATAGTTAACCGCTATCTGGGGGGCAGTAAGGCCGAAACACCGCCTTTCACCACTGAAAATCGGTGATCTCCCATCGCCCTTGACGATCACATGATTACCACCGCTAGGCCGGAAACATTGGATTCATTATTCGTGACGGAGCGCTTCGATGGGATCCATCCGAGCAGCCCGATAAGCAGGGTAGAGTCCAAAAGCAACGCCAACCATGACCGCCACAGTAAAACTCACTAAAACCGAGGCTGGCACAATAATCGGTTGCAAGTCGGCAATGGCTGGTGGGAGGGCTTCGTAGGTAGCAGGGCTTGAAAATTGTATGATCGATTTCAAAAATTCGAAGAAGGGCTGAACCGCAAATCCAAACAGGATGCCGAAAAACCCACCGACGGTGGTTAACACGATTGACTCCACCAGGAATTGCATGATGATGTCTCGTCGCTTGGCACCCAAAGCCCGTCGGATTCCAATTTCCCGGATTCGCTCCGTGACCGTTGCCAACATGATATTCATAATCCCGATCCCACCTACGAGCAATGAAATACTACCAATGACAAAAGACAAAACGCGGAACATGAGGCTTAATAATTCAGCTTGCCGCAAAAGCTCTTGGGGAACAATTACTTTTGCGTCTTGTTTTTTGTTATGGTTTTGTTCCATCAGGTTGCGGACGATGTCAGCAACCTGTTCGACTTTGGCCGAAGTTTTGTCCCGGTCTTTGGCTTCCCGCACGGTCAGTGTGATTTGATTGAGCTCGACCACTTCACCTTCCAAGCCACCGCTCCGACTGGTATTGACCATGTCACCAATTCTGGCCCAGAGTGTTTCAATGGGAATATAGACATCCCGGTTGAAATCTTGGGCTTCGAGACTGCCTCCGATGGCAGCGGTGGGATCTCGGTTGAGCGTGGTGCCGATTACCCTGTAAAATTCGTATTTTTGTGCACTGAGAATTTCAATGGCGTGATCGAGCGGGTTTTCCAGTGGAAAAAGTGCTGAAGCGATTCCCTCGCCTAACACGCAAAAATTCTCTGGAGGAAATGTTGAATTGTCGGTTTCCCCGATAAAGCGCCCGCGGTCAATCGTCAGTCGGTTGAGTTCCAAGTATTCTTTGGTGCATCCAACCAGCCGCCCTTCAATTGAGCGTCCCCCAAAGCGGAACTCACAATTGAAATATCGCATTGGCACAATTTGCTCGGCACGGTCGCTGTTGAGAATCGCTCGCAAACGATCGAGATCGCTTCGTAGCAGTCCGTATTCCAGGAATTGGATTCCACCGCTGCCTGAACTGCCACCCGCTGCCGGTTTGACGCTACGGACGATAATATTGGTCGCGCCTAAATCGGCCAGCTGTTTCTGGGCCTGATAACT
>JAZABE010000816.1:0-3597 GCA_036137535.1 Planctomycetota bacterium
TATTCTCGTGACAACCGGCCCGGGATGATCGCTGATGGGTTTGACCTGGAGGAAGTCGACCTGGTCTTTTTGAAAAAGAGCCAGGAGTTTCTGCGGAATCATGTGAAACATCGCCGGGATCAACCGTTTTTCCTTTTCCATTCGGCTCAGGCGGTTCACTTGCCCTCGTTTCCCGCCGACTCCTTTAAGGGAAAAACTAAGTCGGGTCCCCACGGCGATTTTATTTTTGAACTGGACCACGTGGTGGGAGAGTTGCTCAAGACGCTGAAAGAGCTGGAGGTTGCAGAGAACACCTTGGTGATATTTTCCAGTGACAATGGTCCGGAAACCACCTCAGTGGTCCATATGCGCAAAGACCATGAACACGACGGTGCCCATCCCTGGCGAGGGATGAAGCGGGATAACTGGGAAGGAGGACACCGGGTGCCGCTGATTGCCAGTTGGCCCGCCAAGATAAAGGGAGGAGCGACTTGCGGGCAAACCACCTGCTTGACAGACATCATGGCGACCTGCGCGGGGATCGTCGGTTTTGATTTGCCTAATGATGCCGCGGAGGATAGTTACGACCTCTCCCCTGCCCTGCTCGACCCGGGCTTAAAACAACCGATCCGTCCCTACACGATCCACCAGACGATCAGTCTGGCACTAGCCATCCGCAAAGGCCCCTGGAAATTGCTGGATCACCAGGGTTCCGGTGGTAATCGGTACGATCGCGGTTTGTTAAAACCATTTGCCTTGCCCAATCGTGAGCCTGATGCCCCGGGACAATTATTTAACCTTGTAAAGGATCCCGGGGAAAAAACCAACGTGTATTCGGAGTATCCCGCGGTAGTTGAAGAATTGAAATCCAAGCTTGAGCACTTCAAAAAGTCGGGCCGTAGCGCCCCCGTTCGTTGAAACAGGTCTGACCCTGTCTACTGTTTCAAAGGCCAGGTGTCTGAAACCCGGTAACCGGCGGGAAAGGGATCGTCATCACGAATCCATAATTCCTGAGTGCCCGTAATGAAACCGGATCCGCCCACTTGCGAGACAATCGCTTGCTGGTCTCCAACCAGAGTTTCTTCCACGATTCGGCAGTTGAAACGAGAGCCGATAATCGATTCGCCGACAAAGGCATCTCCGATGCCGAGTTCTCCGCGAGCATGCATCAGGGCCATGCGGGCGCTGCAACCGGTTCCGGTCGGGCTGCGATCGAGTTTGCCTGGTTGAATCGTTACGCATTGACGCCCCACTTTCACTCCATTTTCTTGCCGGGTAGGGAGCACCATTTGGCAAAACGAAATATGTTGCAGCCAGGGTAAACCGGGGTGGTTAAACCCGATTTGGGAATTGGCGGCGGCAATGATTTTGGCACCGAGGGTTGCAATTGTTTGACCTTCATCGGTTTGGAGTGAAAGCCCGAGAGATTTGGCATCGACGAATACGAAGGAATCACCACCGTAAGCAGTGTCGACCTGAAGCTTTCCAAGGCCTTCGACTTGCAACGGTACGTCCATTTTGCAAGCGAACGAAGGGACATTCTTAAAATGGACCCGGTTGACTCTGTCTTGGCTGCATTCGGCGATGATTTCCACCAGTCCTGCCGGGGACTCGAGTTTCAGTTCGGTGATCGGTTCGGTAATTGGGTGCAGTCCCATTTCCAGGATCACGGTGGCCACACAGATACAATTGGACCCGGACATTGGGGGTTCGTCTTCGGGTTCAAAAATCAAGAATGCAAAATCAGCGGCCGGATCTTGGGGAGGGACGAGAATGTTTTTGTGGCGAAACAGGCCGCCGCGGGGTTCGTTCATGAGGAAACCCCGTAACGGTGACTGGCTCAACTGGCGAGAAATTTCTCGCAGCGAATCGCCCCGGGGAATCGGAAGGCCCTGCAGGACCACGTCCCCGACCTCTCCGGCTGCATGGCAGTTGATCACTTTGACGACCTGCATGGTTTTTCCTTGTTGAAAAGTACAGTCTGAAGAAAGGGGTGGTTTGACGGGTGTGCGAATGTTGGTCATCATAAACAGCCTCACGCCTACGAAAATGGCCCAGGGACAAAAAAATGACCATGTCGAAAACCGTTTACCCGCTTTTGTTGCTGATGACCCTGTTTGACAGGGCCTCTTTTTCCCAGGAATGGCCCCAGTTTCGTGGTCCTACTGGTGATGGTCACGCCGCCATGGCCCCGGTGCAAACGAGTTGGAGTGAAACAGAGAACGTGACGTGGAAAACGGAGTTGCCTGGTAAAGGCTGGTCTTCGCCGGTGATCAGTGGTGATTCGATCTGGATGACGACTGCCGTGGAAAATGAAAACGGGCCGGTCGATTTGCACGCGCTTTGTGTCAGTCGCAAAAGCGGGAAGTTGCTGCACAATGTCAAGTTGTTTGTGCAAATGCAACCGGAAAAAATCCATGCCATGAACAGTTACGCCTCTCCTACGCCCGTGATAGCGGGGAACCGGGTGTTTTGTCATTTTGGCAACTACGGTACGGCGTGCCTGGATGTTGAAAGTGGAGTCGTCCAGTGGAAGATCAACCGTTTTGCCTATACAACTCAAAATGGTCCGGGGGCCTCTCCCGTGGCCTGGAACGGTTTGTTGCTGTTTAACTGTGATGGCACCGACCTGCAATACGCGGTTGCCTTGAGGCAGGAGACCGGCGCCACCGTTTGGAAAGTCAAACGATCCGGGGAACTGAATTCCAACCCGGAAATGAAAAAATCCTATGCTACCCCTTCAATTGTGAAAACCAAAAATGGGGACATTCTGGTCTCACCTGCCGCCGACTGGGTCTACGCCTACGAACCGTCTTCGGGCCGGGAGATCTGGAAAGCCAACTATGGAAAACTCGGTTTTTCCTGTGTCCCTAAACCGGTTTTCCAGGAAGGGACAGCCTATGTTCTGACCAGCTTCATGAAGTCCCGGTTGTTGGCCATTGATTTCAGCGGCAAAGGCGATATTTCGAAATCGGGTGTCCGCTGGAAATCGGATTCCAATATGCCGTCCAAGCCCTCGTTATTGATCGTGGGCAAGAACCTGTACGCGATCAACGATAAGGGGGTTTTAAGTTGCCTGGATGCCCAGACTGGTAAAGAGAAATACAGACAGAGAATCGGTGGCAGTTTTGCGGCTTCACCCCTTTTTGCCGGGGGCCATGTTTACCTGTTTGACACCCAGGGTCGAACGACGGTTTTCAAACCGGGCGACAAGTACGAAATGGTGAAAAAGAACGAGCTCGAAGGGAAGTTCATGGCATCAGCCGCAGTGGCGGGAAAATCATTGTTTCTCCGCACCGACAAGGCGTTTTACCGGATCGATTAACCAACCTTTTGATGCCTTGAGGCTTGACGGGAATTTGCCAAATTGAATTCAATTTTTCCCAATTTTTTGGGGTTTACTCGTTCACGCCCAACCGCAGCACCCGGATCGCGTGCCCCTTGCTCTGGGGGTGCCGGTTCTCTGAAACTCGCATCCGCAACTGGTGGTCACCCGCTTCCAGGTCCGTAAACAACATCACCGTGCGCGGGTAGTGCAGTCCCCGGCTGAAACGGTGGTACAACTCGACTGTTTTCCAGATCCCACCATCCAGACTTACTTCCACCTGGCCACAATCC
>JAZABE010000817.1:0-8128 GCA_036137535.1 Planctomycetota bacterium
GGACCAGTCAATTTATGCCTGGCGCGGTGCGAATATCAGAAACATCCTGGATTTTGAAAAAGACTTTCCGGATACCAAAATTGTCAAACTCGAAAGGAATTATCGCAGTACCCCCAATATTCTTGAAGTTGCCGATCATCTCATTGAATACAACTCACACCGGAAAGAAAAAAAGCTTCTTACGGACAAGCCCTTGGGAGATCCGGTTCGCTTGGTAGCCTACCCGAGCCAGCAAGAAGAGGCCAACCAGGTTGCTGAACAGATCCACACCCAAATTACCCAGGGAAAACGTCAAGGCAAAGACATTGCCATTTTTTATCGAACAAATGCGCTTTCCAGAAACTTTGAGCACGCATTGCGTAGCCTGGGGATTGCGTTCCAGATTTTGAAGGGGCATGAGTTTTATCAGCGGAAAGAAGTCAAGGATGTGCTGGCCTATTTGCACCTGATTCACAACCCTAAAAATGACGTGGCCTTCGAACGGATTATCAATGTCCCCTCCCGGAAAATTGGGAAAGTGACGATCGACCGTCTCAAGAATTATGCTTATCAAAACGATTTCTGTCTTTTGGAGGCAGCATTGAATGCTGACAAGATCTCGACGCTGAGGGGAAACGCGAAAAAGAACGTGCTGAAGTTTGCCGAAATGATGGTTTCCTTGCGTCGGCAAGCAACTGACCTGGTCTCGACGGTCATTGCCAGCGTCTACCAAGAGACCGGGTATCGTGACGTTCTTCTTTCCAGTGAAATTGCCGAAGATGAAGACCGGGCAGCGAACCTGGATGAACTGCTTAATGCGGCTCACGAATTTGACCTCGAGTATGGTGAACTGGGAGGACTGGACATCTACCTTGACCAGGCAAGTCTCGTGAACGATGTCGATGAATGGGATACCGGCAGTGATAAAGTTACGCTCATGACGCTCCATGCTGCCAAGGGACTTGAGTTTCCAATGGTTTATATTGTTGCCTTGGAAGATGGCATTCTTCCGCACTCGCGAAGTATGGAAACGGATACTGAAATTGAAGAAGAAAGGCGACTGTTTTTCGTGGGAATTACCCGCGCAGAAGATGAACTGCAGATTAGCCGGTCATTGTATCGCTCCCAAAAAGGAAGGTTGTGGCCGACCATACCCAGTGGCTTCCTGATGGAACTTCCGAGGGAGTCGATGGAAGTGCATGAACCGCGTCGCGGTCCAGTTACGGAAGAGGATTCCCCGTTTGAGGAAGGTGACGATCTGCAGGAATATTTTCAAGATCATCAATACTCCGAAACGACTTTTGAAGTCAATCAAGGTCGATCAGTTGCAGAGGGGGATGAGGAGATTCCCTTTGATGTCATTGTTGATTCTGCCGTCGCACCGATAACGACCGAATCTTCGCAGGGTGCCTCCGGGGACGAGGCTGTTGATGCTTTTGGAGTTGAAGGAAAGGCAAATGGGCAGAATGAAGTTCCAGCCCAATTGGATCCCGAGCAGGAACCAGATGAAGAATCCGGAAACCAATCGACTTCCCAAGTCCTGGGGATTCCCAATGTCCAGATTGGTTCTCAGTGGCTAAAAAGCGAACACGGCAATGAACCCAGTGAATCCCGGGATGAACCCGCTCGGTTTTCCGCGGATGCTTTCCAAGAAAATATGTTGGTGAGCCATCCCAGCTACGGCGTAGGACGAATTCTTTCGATCAGCCGGGCGGGGTCCAAAGAAACGGCAAACGTGCATTTTGTGTCGATTGGACAGAAAAAATTTGTCCTGTCTCACTGCCCCTTAAAACCCATCACGCCCTAGGTCGATTGCAGCTGGGGACTCGGCATAACGGATTCCGCTGAAACTGGATACAATGGATGGTTAAGTTAGCCGCTGGAACGGGTGTGAGTTGGACGCTGTTTTGATCAAAATTCAAAATCTCAAATTTCGATATGGAAACCAAGGGTTTTCGTTGTTCGTCGAAAATCTGGAAATTTCTCAAGGTGAAAAACTAGCCATTGTGGGCCCGAGTGGGTCCGGCAAAACCACTTTTCTGGACTTGGTGGCTGGAATTCAATTGCCCCGTTCAGGGTCGGTTGTCGTAGCGGGTACAGAACTATCAGCACTCAATGATGAAAAACGGAGGAATTTTCGTTTGACCCAAATGGGATTGGTATTTCAGGAGTTTGAATTGCTGGAATACCTGTCGGTCAGCGATAACATCAAGCTTCCTTTCTTGATTAACCGGACGCTGAAAGCAGTGAGTGTTTCGAGCTCCATGATCGCTGAACTCGCTTCGCAAGTTGGTATTGCAGACAAGCTAAGCCGTCGGCCGCGGCAACTCTCTCAAGGTGAAAAACAGCGTGTGGCGATTTGCCGGGCGTTGATTCATCGACCCCGGGTTTTGTTGGCAGATGAACCCACCGGAAACCTGGATGCCAATAATAAGAACCGAATTGTGGATTTGCTTTTGGAACAGGCAAGTCAGACGGGATCGACGTTGATCGTGGTGACTCACGACCAAGCTTTGATGGATCGATTTGACAAAGTTATTGATGTTTCTGAATTTGGACGGTGAATACAATGGATTCAATTATCTACTTGGCTGTCCGCTATGTGCTTTTTCACCGTGTGAAATCACTGATCCTGATTGCCTGTGTGACATTTTCCATTTTTCTGCCAATGGCTGGCAAGACGGTGTTGGACAAGGTTGAGGTGGAGTTGCGTTCTCGGGCAGTCGAGACCCCTTACGTGCTTGGGGCCAAAGGAAGTCGTTTTGATTTGGTTCTGCATGCACTTTACTTTGATGTTCCTCCGCCAGAGACGATCACCTATTTGCAATACCAGCAAACCCGGAAGGCCGGTTCCGGCCGGCCGATTCCCATTTACCGAACTCACTTGGTCCAGGAGGATGTGCCCCTGGTAGGGGTGGGGTTTGAATATTTTAGCTACCGAAACCTTGAGCTGGCCCAGGGGAACTGGTTTGGGCGAATTGGCCATTGTGTTATCGGGTGGAAGGTTGCTCGCCAACTGCAGCTCCGCGTTGGTGATAAGTTGCTTTCCAAGCCAGAGAATGATGTGAATCTTGCCGGCGCCACACCGGTTCGCATGGAAATAGTTGGCATCATGAAACCGAGTGGGACCAGCGATGACGGGGTCGTGTTCACGGATTTGAAGACCACCTGGTTGATCGATGGTCTCGGGCATGGCCATCAAGATATTGAAGAAGAAAAAGATCCGAATCTCTTCTTGGAAAAAAAACAGCGGAGTGCGATTGTGAACCAGGGGGTTTTGCCTTACATCGAAATTACGGATGAGAATGTAGGTGCGGTCCACTTTCATGGTGACCCCGGAGAGTTTCCTTTGACCGCTTTGATTCTCAATCCACCCGATGAAAAATCTGCAACCCTGCTCCAGGGTAAAATTGAATCAGACAGAGGCAATGGACTACAGGTGATCCAGCCGAAGTTGGTGATCCAGCAGTTGATTGAAAAAATTCTCAAGGTCAAGCAATTGTTCGATTTTGGGAGCGTGACAATCATATTGATTACGATCTTGTTTTTGGTCTTGAATACCCTTTTATCGATTCGGCTTAGGGAACGTGAAATGGCCACCTTGCATAAAATCGGTTGTGGCCGATATACCGTGTTGGGTTTATTTGCCTGGGAGTATGTGATTGTGATTCTTTTCAGTCTCCTGTTGGCATTATCCCTGACCTTTGGATGCGTTGATGACCTCCAACAGTTGATCCTTCAGGCAATTCGCTGATTTTCTGCCTGTTTGGGTAGAGGGATTGAAACGAACGACGGTTGTGGTCGATGATGGGGAACAGTTGTGAATTTGGGGCATGCCTCCCAGGCTACCGTTGGAAACTTGTTGGACAGGAATTAGACAGTTGAACTCTTTTCTTTTGCAAAAAATTTGTTTCTTGTTGATTGGTTTGGCATCGGCCAATGCGGTCGCCCATGAAGCTGTACTGCGTTCCCAGAAACATCCGATCTCAATCATCAATGCAATTGCCTATGTGACCCGCCAGAGTGTCCTGATCCGGGCTGAAGTCTTGGCAGAGGACATGACCCTGTTTCATGGGATTGAACCCGATGAAGAAGAAGTTTTTTCTGTCGCTGATTTAAATTGGGCGATGAATGAACACAAGAAGTTTTTGTTGGACCGCTTAATCGTTCGGGATGCCGATGGTGAAAAGATTGAGCCTAGATTCCGAGATCTGCAACCGTTTGAGTTTCCCAAGGCAGGGGTTCCCTCGGGTGATCTGATGAAATATCCGGCTTACTATGAGATCGAATATTTTTTTGATGAGCCGCCAGAGTTTTTGACATTCGAACAAAATATTATCGACGATTTGACCTTGTTGCCCAGCGAAGTCAAGCTTGGAGTCCGGCAATCCGGGATCGAAACCGGCCAAGGGTTTATCTTGACACCCGGGACGCCTGGAACCGCACGCTTTGACTGGTCCAAGCCGCCGTTATCCGATGAAGCCTCTGACGAAGAATGGAAGAACCTCCAAGAATCGCGGATCGAGGAAGTCCTGGGGATCACCAGTTACAGCAGTCCGTATTCGTTTGTTTATATCACCCGTTACGAGGTTCGTCAGGAAGTGCTGATTCCGTTGGCCATCCTGGCACGGACTTTTGAAATCGAACGTGAAAATCCCAGTTTTCTGGAAATCAGTGAACAGGAGAAAGCTCGGCCTTTGATTGAAGCCTATTTAAAAGAGAGCAACCCAATTGAGATCGATGGGGTGCTGGTCAAGCCGATTTTCGATCGAGTGGATTTTTATGGGTTGCGGTTAAAAGATTTTGCTATGCAGTCGGCGCAAAGAAGAGTAAGTATGGCGAGTGGTCGAGTGGGGGTGATTATGCGTTACCCGGCGAAGTCGGAACCCAAGAATGTAAGCGTAATTTGGGATCTTTTCCCGCCGTTGATTAAGAAAGTTGAAGCAGTGATTATTGCTGGCGAAGAGGTGCAGCGGTTTCAGTTCACGAAAATCAAGAAGCTCAAGAGTGACGAAGAAAATAACCTGAACGAGTTTCGCTGGGAGAATAAAAATGAAACCCGTGAATTCCAGATTGCCGCGATTCCTTTTGAACACGAACCTCGGAAATATTCGGTGTCCCTGATTACGGTCGCTGCCGGTGTTCTGGCGTTTTGTTTCGGTTTGTTTTTACTGCTGAGCAGGTCAAGTTTCAAAATACAACTTACAGCCTGGGGTTTTTGGGTGGTGATCGGTGGATTGGGGTGGAACCTTGCGAAGTTTGAATTTCCGGATCCGTTGGCCAAGAAGTTTTCGATTTCTGCCGGCGAAGCGACGACGGTTGCCGAGTCGCTATTGACGAATATCTACCGGGCTTTTGACTACCACAATGAATCCGATATCTACGATGCGATCGCACAAAGTGCGGAAGGAAGCCTGCTGAAGTCTATTTATCTGGACGTGCAGAAAACGAGGCAAATGCAGGACCAGGGAGGTGCCCTGACGACAATTAAACAGGTGAAGTTTCTCGAAGGCAGGAAGGATGCTGACAGTGACGCCAATGGTTTTTTGTACACTTGTCGGTGGGTTGTCAATGGCACCGTGGAACACTGGGGGCATTTGCATGAAAGAACGAATGAATTCACGGCTCAATTAACGATTCAACCAGTAGCTCAATCCTGGAAAATCACCCGGCGGGAAATTACAGATGCCAAGCAAACGAGCAAAACCGGATTGCGAAAATTAAAAGAAGCGGGTTAATGATTCTCGGCAAACCGCTTTACGATATTTTTAGAAGGGCCGATTGTTCACAAGAGGAGTGCCGGCTACGAAAAGAAGTGGGACGGAGTCCCACTCTGGACTTGTCAAAAATTTTTCGCCAGCAACTGTGATCGTTCAACTGCCCAGCAATTGGTGGTGTTTTCAAGGAAGGATGACTGCTGATTTGGCTTCGCTGTCCGGTGTGACGACGACAGGATCCTCAGAAACAATGGTGACCAGGCCGAAATTGCCGGCGATAGGAGCACGGTATTTGAGACTGTTCAGATCAACGGTGGCACCGCTGTCGGTTCCCCGCGGAGCATCTAAATCCGTTCCGACTTGGATGCGGTTGCCTTGGTTTCCACCGAGGGTAATGAACGATGCTCGGTTGTCCACTTTGATGGAATCTGCAGCGTTGTCCGCTAAGCGAATTCGGTTAGACACGCGGAAGTCAAGGTTTCTTCCAACGTCCAAATTGACCCCGACATTGTCGGTAATGTCACGGACACCATTCGGATTCACAATTGCGAGTCTTCCATTTCTCAGACCATTCACCGAATCTACGCCAGCTCGAACACTGAAATTATTCAGAACGGTGAAGTCATTCCTGAAGTTAAAATCGTTGTTGGTGACCCAGATTTGCAAGTTTCGAACTTGGTCTCCATTGGCCAGATTGAAAATAGGATCTTTGGCATTGGAAGAAGTGTTTCGGATTTCAACGTTGCGAATGCTGCCGTTTTTGTTTTGACTGTTATCCACATCGGTGGTCGTAATGATTATTTCCCCGTCGATGACGTTGTCCATCAACTGCTGCTGGGGATTGGACATGATTTTCACATCTTGGCCAATAAAGTCATTGAGTTGATCGGCAGGCACCTGTTGTTGGTCCACGCGGAATGTCGCATCACCGGCAACGACTATGGCAGTGGTGCCGATGTGTCCGAAGCGGTCCTGTCCTATTTGGCGAATGTGACCCATTGCGGTAAGGTCGAGGTCACCCGTTAGGTGAATGCTGTCGATTTGAACTGCAGAATCTTCGGCGATCGTCGCGTTACGGGCCTTGAACGATAAAGTTCCGAAATTGTGAACGTTGTTATTGATGAAGTTGGTTGAGAACGATTCTCCCAGGATAATATCGTTATCGTTTTCGGCGACCAGCGTAGTTGAATTCTTGACGTTGATGTCGGCATTGGTGTCATCTTGAATGTGTCCGTCTGCAATCAGCATCAATGATCGTGCTACATTTGGTCCTGTGATTTCGACGCTTTTGTCGATGTTGAACGAGGCATGTTCACTGTCCTCCAAGGTCGTAGGCTTGGCTCGGAATCGGACTTGGTCAGCCAGGACAGTTGCTCCACTATCGGTCCCACGACTGCTGGCACTCGAAATCCCAACGCGGACGCGAGAACCGGCATCACCACCGTGAGTGCTGGTTTGCAGGCGGTTGCCAACGTTCAGGACATTGGTTGAGTGATCCGCGAGGATGACCGTATTACCGGCTTCAAAGACCGCGTTGTTGCCCACGGTAATGTTGGTTGCGTGGGAGTCGGTGATCCGTCGATTGAGAAGAGTATTGCTCACATTCAAAGATCCGCCGATTTTGCCGTTGGCCGAGTCCACTCCGGCAAAGACCGTCAGGTTCCGCAGAACGTTGAGGCTGTCACTGATCTGGGCTGAACTGTTAGGCGCCCAGACCGTGAGGGATCGTAACGGATCGCCAGTGACGTTCAGCCGGGGAAAGGCCGTCGCTTCAAACGCGCTGTTGCGGAATTGCACGTTTCGAAGTGTTCCACTGCCATTCAGTCCACCGCTATTGGCTGTTCCGGACAAAGTGACCGGTCCAGAAAAACTGTTATAGAGCAATTCATCGTTATCCTGAGCGAGCAACAAGATATCGCGTCCAACGTTGTCGTTAAAGTGGTCTGTCGGAAGCTGATCCGAGTCTACCAGGAAGCTGGAACTTCCTAGGACTTTAAGGGCACTCTCACCCACGGCAGAGAAAGGGTCGTTCCCAGACTGGCGGATGTTTCCGAAGGCGGCAACACTCAAATCGCCACCCACGGCTATGCCGTCGAGGATCATTTCACTGTCTTCAAACACGGTTGCATTGAACGCCTTGAATCCAACGGAACCAAAGTTGGTGATGTTATTGGCGCCACCGGAACTAGAAAAAGCATTGCCGAGAACAATGTCATTGTTGCCATCACCGGCAACCAGGGAAGCGATTCCCGCCACGTTGACATCAATGTTCGAAGCATCAGTAATGTCTCCGCCGGCCAGCAGTTCCAAGTTGCGGGGTCGGCGAAGGGGTTCGCCGCCGACACGCTCTCCCGGCTCCGCGCGCAGAGCAGGGGGCTCAATTTCAAGCTCCTGACATCGAAGGCCCAACATATCCAGGGGACACTCGTGCC
>JAZABE010000818.1:0-4618 GCA_036137535.1 Planctomycetota bacterium
TTCGATTGTGGAATGAAAGGATCATAACGAATCCCGTGTAGAAAAACACGCCTTCCATGATTAAGTAATAACCGATCAGGTTTTTCAGAAAGGCTTGGGCGCCTTCGAATGTTTCCGTCGAAAAGCCATTGCTCAAAACGTCTCGGGTCAGCTCCATCTCAAAGGCGTCTTTTCGGGCAATTGCAGGCACTTCGTTGTACATGTTGTAAACTTCGCCCTCGTTGAGGCCCAAGCTTTCGACCACATACAAAAACGTGTGAGAATGAACCGCTTCTTCAAAAGCTTGCCGAAGCAGGTACTGACGGCATTCCGCATTGGTGACATGTTTGAATATTGCCAAAACCAGGTTGTTTCCCACAAGGCTTTCCGCTGTTGAGAAAAAACCGAGGTTCCTCATGATTACCAGCCGTTCGTCATCCGAGAGAACATTGCCTCTCCAGATCTCAATGTCTTTGTTCATTGGGACCTCTGTGGGCATCCAGTGGTTGGCGCAACCGTTGACATAATGTTCCCAAGCCCAATTGTACTTGAGTGGCATCAATTGGTTGACGTCGACTTGGCTGCAATTGATTAACCGTTTTTCAACTGCATCGACACGACTCGCGGTGCCCGAAAGAACGTCTTTTTCGCCATCTACGGTTGCCATCTGATTGCTCCATGCCTGCTTCTGCAGGTGTTGTTAATAAGAGTGGTGACTAAATAATTTGCTGGTGTGTATTTTCTTGAGTTGAAATCAGCCCTGAATGGTTTATTGGCAGGCTTCACAGTCGGGATCCATAATACTGCAGGCGTTGGGTGCCTTGGTTTCCCGGCTGACTTCAATTTCGCTTGAGGAACTTTGGTTTTTCATCCACTTTGGCTGGACGCCAAATTTGTTAATGTCCAGAGTTGATTTTTCGACCTGGGTGGCACCAAGGCATCGGAGATAGTAGGTAGTCTTTAGGCCTTTTCGCCAAGCCAAGCGGTACATTTCATCAAGCTTTTTGCCGCTTGGTTCACCCATGTAAAGGTTGAGCGACTGCCCCATGTCGATCCATTTCTGCCGACGAGATGCACATTCGACCAACCATTTGGGATCGATCTCAAACGAAGTTTGATAGCGATCTTTAATATCTTGAGGAATTGTTTGAATGTCTTTAAGTGTACCATCGTGATATTTCAATTCTTCACGAAGATTGTCGTTCCAGAGGTTTCGGCTTTTCAATTCGTTGACCAGATTGATGTTGACCTGCGTGAATTCGCCGGAAAGATTGCTTTTCACAAATAAGTGGCTGTAGTTGGGTTCAATGGATTGGGTAACGCCAATAATCGTCGAAATTGTTGCGGTGGGAGCGATGGCCATGACGTTGCTGTTGCGCATTCCGTGTTGGGCGACCTGTTGACGGACTAGATCCCAGTCCATCGTGCTCGATCGATCCATTTCAACTGGGACACCCCGTTCTGCTTCCAAGACGTCAATCGTGTCAATTGGCAGTAAGCCACGATCCCATTTGGAGCCGTCGTAGCTGGAGTATTTTCCGCGTTCGTCAGCTAATCGCGAAGAGGCCATGATTGAATAATAGGAGATGGCTTCCATGCTTTCATCGGCAAATTGGACTGCTTCTTCGCTGGAATAACTGATTCCGCAAGCAGCCAGGGCGTCTTGGAAACCCATCAAACCGAGTCCTACCGGGCGATGGGCCTGGTTGGAGTTCTTGGCTTCTTCAGTGGGGTAATAGTTGATGTCAATAACGTTGTCGAGCATACGGACGGCAACGTCGATGGTTTCTTTGAGCATGTCTCGGTCGAGTTTGCCATCGCGGCAATGTCGTAAGAGATTGACCGAACCCAGGTTGCACACGGCGGTTTCAGATTGGCTGGTGTTCAGGAGGATTTCTGTGCACAAATTGCTGCTATGGACGACACCGGTGTGATCCTGCGGAGAGCGAAGATTTGACGGGTCTTTCCAGGTAATCCAGGGGTGTCCTGTTTCGAATAAGCGGGTTAACATTTTCCGCCAAAGGTCGACCGCTGGAATTTCCTTGTGAAGCTTGACTTTGCCTTCCCGTGCCATCTGTTCATAGTGTTCGTAACGTTTTTCAAAGGCGGAGCCAACAAGGTCGTGAAGGTCAGGAACTTCTTCTGGTGAAAACAGGGTCCACGTTTGATTGTTGATCACCCGTTTCATGAACAAGTCTGGAATCCAGTTGGCCGTGTGCATGTCGTGGGTTCGTCGCCGGTCGTCCCCGGTGTTTTTCCGCAGCTCAAGGAATTCTTCAATGTCGAAATGCCAGGATTCCAAGTAGGAGCAGACGGCGCCTTTGCGCTTGCCGCCCTGGTTGACTGCAACTGCGGTGTCGCTGACCACTTTGAGGAACGGAATGACGCCTTGACTCTTGCCATTGGTCCCTTTGATGTGGGCATTGGTTGCCCGGATGTTGGTCCAGTCATTACCTAGTCCACCAGCCCACTTTGAAAGCTTGGCATTGTCGCCGATGACTTTGAAAATGTGATCCAGGTCATCAGTGACCGTGCTGAGATAGCAGGAACTCAGCTGGGGATGGCAGGTGCCAGCATTGAACAAGGTGGGAGTTGCCGAAATGAAACGAAAGTTGGAAAGAACATGGTAGAACTCGATGGCCCGTAGGGATTTGTCTTCACCTTCTTGAAGTGCGAGACCCATCGCAACCCTCATCCAGAAGTATTGGGGGGCTTCGATTCGCCTGCCGTCGATGTGCAGCAAGTAGCGATCGTAAATGGTTTGCAGGCCCAGGTAAGGGAAAAGTGAATCACGATCAGGTTCCAGTACGGACGCCAGTAAATCCAAGTCAAACGCTTTGAGCTTGGGGTCAAGTCTCTTGGCTTCAATTCCTTCGTCAATGTAGTTTTCAAACCGTTCGCGGTAAATTGTTAAGAGATCACCCTGGCTCTGCGGTTTTCCCAGTGCTTCCCGGTAAATAATGTTCAAGGTCAATCGACTGGCGACAATATCGTAACTGGGATCGACTTCAATTTTACTTCGAGCCGATGCGACCATGGCCTTGGCGATTTCTCGGGGGGAAATCCCGTCAAAAAACTGTTTCTGGGTTTCGCGTAACAAAACATCGCTATCGCATGAGTCCTCTAGTCCCAAGCAGCTAGCCTTGATTTGAAGTTGCAGTTTTTCCGAATCAAAATTTTCTAGCTCACCTTCCCGATTCACCATCAATCCGGGTTTAGATGCCCCATCTTCGATTCCGTCATTATCGCGAAGACGGCGCATTCGTGTGTGTTCCGCACGGTAGAGGATGTACCGTCTGGCTACAGAGAAGAATTCGTAACGCATTAACTCGCGTTCTACCAGGTCCTGGATTGCCTCGACCTCGACGCCTTGGCCAGTAGATCCTTGCGAGCTCAATTGGCTAGCAATGTGGTCAACAATCGTGGCGATTTTTTCTGAAGTGTCCGGGGCTATTTGTTCTGGAGAATCCAGCTGTTGTTCGGCGCAAAACGCTTTTTGGATGGCAACGCAGATTCGATCGTTGTCGAACGAGACTAAGCGACCGTCTCTTTTTTGGACCTGGATATCCTGCTGAACTTTTAGCATTTGTCGACTCCTGCCAATGCACTTCCTCGAGGGAAGCGACGTGAACTGTTTAACTTATCTTTGCGGTTAGCGACTAGTCGCTTTGCCAAAGGAGAGGAGAAGATCGAGAATCGGTCGACGAAGGGATGCGGTTGGGCATCCTTGCCTTTCCAATTACTGGAATCTTCCGCTGAAACAGCTGCCTCAGCGTGCTTTCCCTAGCTTTGGGCTTGTCAGGTTGTGGTTTTGTGCTGGCATCCATCTGCCGCCACAATCTTCAAGCCGATCACTAATATTTTCATTGAAAACTAACAAAACAGCAGGAATTCACCAGCGAAGCCCCATATATTGTGTTTTGCCGTTTCGTTGCCCCCAATATATCGATTTATCGGTTGTCGTCAATACAGAATCTCGACTTTATCCTCTACCGGCACCATTTTTCACTAAATTAGGCGCGGTAATAAATGCGGCTCCAGGAGTAGCTTGGCTTATCGTGGAGCCGAATTTAGCCGGCATAGTTTGTGGTATCGTTAAACTGCTGTCAAGCCCGAAGCCTAGGGGGGGCACCCTTGTTTGGGTGAATGGGTAGAGTTTGCCGGCGTGGAGTTGGCGGGTTGGTCGATGCTGGTATGGGTGTGTTCGCAGCTAGCCAGCATTCAGTCGTTGGGGCGCTCGCCGGGGTGACTGTCATCGCTGCCAAGGGTGGTGGCAGTAGTTGCTGCTGTTTTGGGTTTTGGTTAGCAGCAGGGGTTCAGCAGTGGTGGGTTCGCAATTCAGGCCGCGTTGATTTCGATTAAAGTAATTCAGTTCTGGGGGATCCGGAAAGCGGAGGACACGGGACTTGAACCCGAGATGAGCCTTTAAGAAGGGCCGTTTTATCGAAGAAAAACGAGTTGGTGGTTTGCCATTGTTGCCACATTTGTCAAGCTTGAACATGCCAAGGGGACAATTGTCCCCGCGCTTTTTCTAGGAAGCAAAATCATGTCGCAACTTCCACCAAGTCATAAACCAGATCCAATGCAACCGGCAAAGCAACAGATCGTTGTCAAACGCAGAAAAAAATTACTTCTCTTC
>JAZABE010000819.1:0-3150 GCA_036137535.1 Planctomycetota bacterium
GAAAATGAACGAGGGGATTTTACCTCTAGGAGCTCCTTGTGGTAGATGTAGGATTCGTCGAGGTGGGTATCGACGAAGTTGGGGGAGGAGGCTCTCAGCTCGAAGGGGATGAGCTTGAGTTCGCGGAGCTCACTGAAGTCCATCTTCAGATTACTACAGATCTTGGTCTTCTTCACAAACAAGATCCTCTAATTATTCTCCATAAACTACTCCTCATGGGGAATAAACCGGGTCAAAACCTTTGAGACATTAGTTGTTTTGTTTGCTTCCAGGACTTTGACTTTTTGTTCCGGCCAATCGATGGGAACCGGGAAGATCGCGGTGATTCCATTGGCTGTGCCCCTTGAGGTGATCTCAATGCCCATTTCCCATTGTTGTGTAGTGCCTTGCGAAAAACGAACGCCAAGTTTTTCTTGGCTCCATGTGGGTGAGAAATTCGCCAGGAAAAAGAAGCTGAAAAACGTAAATTTGGTTGAGATGCTTGGGTTGAACATTTCACAGGTCGCAAAGGCACGAATGCCGGGGGAGTGACACGAAACTATCCGTTGACTGCTGAAGGGATGGGACCAACCAACAGCCTCAATCAAGGCGATGTTTGTTTTGGTGAAACTATTGCACTAATTTCCAAATGGGTCACCATTTTTGGCGTCTCCCCCACCAAAGGGATCATCATCACCTTTTTTAGCGCCTCCACCAAAAGGATCATCACCGCCCCCACCAAAGGGATCATCACCACCTTTTTTAGCGCCTCCACCAAAGGGATCATCGCCGCCTCCACCAAAGGGATCATTGTTGTTCGGTTTGGGTTTGGCTTGCGGCTGCTGAACGGGGGTTTTGCCTGTTGTGGCTTTGCTCGCTGCAGCGACTTCTGGTTTGCGATAAAAGATAGGTTCGACCTGGTCAACTTCCCGCAAGCATTGAATCAACCCTTGATCGGTTCCGACCAATAACCGGTCAGTCATGGTGTTTTGGTAAACAAACTCGGTTGGCCTTGTCGTTAATGAGCCGATGTAGTTTCCTGTCATTAAATCAATCGCGATCAAGTGATTTTGTTGATTTAGGCAATAGACGCGTTTAGCACTGGCACAAACTACTTTTTCGATTCCATTTTTAGACCAGGTAGGGATCCCGCTTTCAATGATGACCTGATTGAGCTGATGATTGTCGTCGATGAAATAAACAAATTTTCCGACAGCAAAAGGTGATCGTGAAATTGGAATTCCTGTTGGAATTTCCCAGATCATTTTCCCATTACTCTCTTTTAGACAATAAAGACTCCCGTCAGTCGATGTTGCAAAGAGGTAGGGATCAGAAAATGCGGCGTTCGACGTGATTTCTTTTTTGGGAACCAGTCGGTAAGAAACTTCCTTTAATTCAAGGCTGTCAAACGCGACGTTTAATTCGCCACGGTCTGATGGCCAGGCAACAACTGAGTCAGATGAGGTGGCACCCAGCAGGGAATGTCCGATAGAGAGGATGTCCCCGGTTGGTGCATTACCGTCCCGGATAACAAACTGTTCCACAAATCCGTCCACCATCGGAACGAAAATGCTATTTCGTGTCATGGCAGCGCGACTTCCCGGTGCGCCGCGGCATTCTCGTTGCCAGACAACCCGGCCATTTTCGAGCGATCCACAATAAACATCCGACGCGTTAACCACTGCAAAATGGTTGCGCTTGGCGATCACTGGCATCGAGGGGTGGTTGCGTTTGCCAATTTGCTGGGTCCAGTTGGTTTTACCGGTACGGCCGTCAATGGACTGGATCAAGCAAGTCGAGCTTTGGGCCAGAAATGTGATATCCGCCAGCAACCGTTTCCGGCGAGATTCTATTCCCCGAAGCTGATTTTCAAGTTTTCCTTTCGCAAATCCCTGGGCAGACTGATATTGCTGGAGCTTATCCGTATAAGCTTTGGCTAGGACCTCAGGATCCTCCACGATGCGTTCCAGTTTGGCAGTGTCGAAACCGATAGTTTGGTAACGCTTGAGTTTGGCTTCAGCTCGAGCCTTGGCTCCCGCGACCCCGATTTTGCGACCAAATCGATCAACATCGTCCTCGTAGAATTCTTCGCGGACATCCTGAAAAGTGACAACGAACTTGACCAACTTCTTGGTTTTCCCAAAAACTTGGGCAATATTTTGCAGTTTTGCAGTTGGACCGGTTTCCAGCTGGGTCCGCCACATGACTTCCATTCCCAGGCGTTTCGCGTTAGCTGGATTAACCGCCAACCTTGTATTTTGGGCCTTAACAGGTTGCTGGCTGGATAAGACTACAACGGCCATCAATGAGAGCTTAAGAACCGTGGCAAATTTTAAGGGAGAAGAGTACATGTTTTTGCAGAGTCAGTTGGAAAGCGGATAAAATTTTGCCTGTTTAGACTACTTTTTTATCGTAACCCAACAATTGCGGTTTTTCATCGATTTTTACCAGTTTACTTTTCAAAACCGCTTTTTTTGCAACCGCTGGACCGATATGACGTCTCCACCTAGGATAAGCGGTTCCAATTCGGGTGTTTCCGACCCGTTTTTTTGTGTTTTGCCTGTTTGTGGAATCGTGCCAATTTTTTCGATTTCTTCGTTTTTTCTGTTCCGAACCATCAGGGGGCGCTCTTAATGACGAGTCGGAGCAATGGTCCCGGTGGTCAGGCCTCAGTCGAGCACATCCTTGGCTATCTTAATTTTTCTTCGGGAGCCGAAGATACCAAATTTCTTGCCGCCATGAATGAATTTTTCATGGCCGTCGGTACAGGTCATCAAACGCTTGGTCACTCCAGTGAGGGGCCTCACTGGAAAACTGCAATCCAAATATTGAAAGTTGAATTGCAGACGTTTCAGCAAGCCAATCCGACTTTTCGTGATACGACACAAGCCAATTCCATACTGACCTTTACGGAAGAATTTATTCCGGCTTACCAGGATTTTCATGCTGTCTTGTTGAAGCACCAAACGGATAACGAATTATTTAGCCAGTTTTTTGTAGCTAGGCTCTTTGAATCTGTATTGGAATCCTATTCCAAGCATGAAGCAAAATTGAGTTTTTCCGTGGTTCGGGATCATTTCGATGACTACATCGGGTTTCGTCCAGTGGCAGTGTTGGAGTCTCAAAAACTAGAGCCCTACCCAAAAGAGTGGACACGACCGATCCCCATTT
>JAZABE010000820.1:0-5367 GCA_036137535.1 Planctomycetota bacterium
CTTAAATCGTAGACCTGGTAACTTTCCACGGAAGTAACGTTGCCCCTGAACTCGGCATGTTTAGCTGCTGCCCGCTGGGCGACGGACACAGCGTTGGCATCCACCTTGTCCTTGGTCATGCCCGTCCCCAGCACGCCGATTACAAATTTCATTTCCGGCGATTTGAATTCCTTGCGCACATCCTTGATGAAGTGGATCATGTTGTCCTTGTAATTGTCTCGAAACGCATCGGAGAATTGGTCATTGAATCCCTGAAACCATACAAAACCAGAGATTTCATAACCGGCTGTTTCATCGTAGTTAGGGTGATTCGATTTCAAGTCCCCCAGGACCTTTTGCACCTGTTCGACCATCAAACGGTAATTGAGGCTGGTGTCTTTTTGGATTTGAGCGGCACGGTCGGATGCTTTTTCTTTTTCGTTCAGCTCGTAAGGCCCCGCTGATGGTGGCCGAAAGTTGTAATGAAGGGACTTTCCCCCCCAAGACGTCTTGATCAGTAAAATGGGGCCGTCCATTCTTTGAGCCATGGACATTCCGAAACCGAGCTCCGGCCCGATCTTGTCTCCGCTTCCACCGAATCCAACGGTCAAAGGCCCCGATTTTCGGTTGCCGTCGGCGATCGAATTAATGTAGACGGTTTTTGAAACTTGAAAGGCGTCCTTGATGGCCTGGGTTTGAGAATCATAGGTGGGTTGCCGTAGGTTAATTTCCTTGGTCGCCGCGGCGATCGCCTCTTTACCTTCAATTTTTTTTTGCCGCAGGTCATTGCGGATTTTATCTTTGGCAATCCGGGTGGCAATCTGTTTGTCGACGGTTGCCCGGGTGATGACTTTTCCTTTCTTGAACACGAGTTTTGCCAGTTTTTGAACTTCCGGTCTTTCGTCGGCAAACAAGCGAGGAATCGTAATGTAGTTGGCATGACCGACCGTGTTGGATTGCCCGGCAAGAATGAAAATTCTCAATTTTTTTGCGTTGTTTTCAGCGGCAGATGATTGAGTCACCGCCAAGGTGAAAATGAAAAGGGCAAAGGCGGAAATGTGTTTTGAACAGTCATTCATGGGGGGCTCGCGAAATTTTAAGGGATTCGTTGCAAACGCAGACTGGTCCATGATATTGGCTGGAAACGGAGAACGAAACCGCTGCAGTCCAGGCCTGGATCATTTTGAGTTGTTTTTTAGTCAGTGAACCTGTTTGATTTGGTCTGTGCCAGAACTCAATCCCACCATTGATGGTTGGTGCCGCGCAGTTGCTGCTTGAAAACTTGAAGATCCTGGTGCTCAGAGATGAAAATGGCTGCCCCGTTTCGGAAGGCGAAATTTGCGCCACCGAAATGCGGGCTGCCAACCGGTGTTTGGGCTTTATCATCATCACCCGCCCCGGTGATTCCCAATTCCGCATCGGCTTGGAGAATTTCCATTGCTGGGTTCATCCAGGGAACCGGAGCGGTCCGTTCGGCTACCAGAATCATGTCATCACAATCGGGCCCCCATTGGTTTAAGGATTTTCCTTGGGCGCCCTCAAATGGAAGTTGCGGACCCAGAACCAGGGAGAAGTTGGTGTGGCTGAAGTTGCGCTCGGTGCAACTGGGGCAAGTAAACACTTTGGGGCATTGAGAGTCAAAACGAGAGTTGTGAACACTATCCCAGGGTTCGTTTAGTAATATTTTTTTATACAACTCCTCGAGCCCGAGATAGGGTAACAAGAGGACTCGCCAGCTCTGAAGTTTCTGACCGCTGTTATCAGTCGTAAAGGCGGGTGGCAGTGCCCCTTTCTCTTTTTCATAGAGTAACAGGGCGGTGGAAATCCTTTTGAGCCGATCCAGGCAATGTGCGCGGGATTCTGCCTCGGTGATGTAATTGCCGGTTGTCATCGCAACAAATAGTCGGGCAAATTTTCGACTGCGGGCAGCAAGGGAAAAATAGTCACCCAGTTGAAATGCAACCGTCTCGATCTCTTTTTCTAGCCAATTCATGTCACCCGCATGCTTCTCATAAGTCAGGTGGAATTCAGTGAAAACGAGATTCCAATTCAAACCAAGATTGCGCAGGTTTTCGAGTTCTGCCACGCCTTTCAACTGTTTGAGATCTTCAAATTGGGTTAATCCTTGGACTTGGGAAATTTTTTGAAGTCCGTTTTGCAACATCCGTTTTTCGTAGTCACGCAAAATTTCGAGGTTGGTTACTGGGGGAATCGCTTTCCACTCTTCCACAAAATAGTACAGGTCGTCCTTGGTCGACAAATCGTGGACTGCATTGATGATGCCGATCGAATCAGCGATCCCTTCGATAGCGATTCCGAGTAACCGGAAGGATGATGTATTGCGATTTCGGATATGGCGTCCCAACCGTTTACAGGAGAGGACGTCGTCCATGGCCTTGCGAACGTTGCCATGACCGAGGTAGTAATTGGCCCTGGCCGCGTAGCCTCGGGCGATGGCCCGAAACATAATCGGCATATAAGGAAAGTCTAAGAGCTGGTTGGTATCACTGAGATAACTAAGTGGGATTTCAAAAGAAGGTAAGCGGACGGCCTTTGCACAGACATCGAGAACCGGGGCATTGTCATGGACCCAATTCTCAAACATGGGCAATTCCAGGCGGGTCCACGGCTTGTGACTTCGAGCGGTGAGGAATTCGGTAACTTCATATTCTTCGATTTTTTTCCCTTCCAGCTCTGTTAACTCTGTAGGCGTCAACGCGCCTTCACGTAGCTGAAGTTGGCGAACCAGAGATGCATCGAATGTCTTGGAATTAAAGTAGATACGCGAGTATTCGTAGGGGTCTATATAGCTCGACAGCCCTTGGAGTTTGGCAGGGTCCAGTCCCACCTTGAAATACAGCCGTTTCAAATGAGGTGCTGGGACGTTCTGGGAGACATCCATGTTTTTGATCAGCAGGCGGAAACCATTTTGATCCGTTGCCATGGACGGGGAGGGATTGTGAGGTTTAAAACTCTGCAGGAAATCGACTTGCCCATTTGCTTGCAAAGGTTCAGCGAGCAGGTTGGTCTTCAGCTTAATATCCCGAAATTGGGATAGTCCCCCAAACAGTACGACGGCGATTAGTATCCCCCCAGTGATCCAGTAAGCAATTTTTGGGTATCGAAGCCATTTGTCCATTAGGCAGAGGTTCTCTTTCCATTCCCTGGGGCTGGGCCCAATGAAATTAATCTAGTGAAATTAATCTAGTGAAATTAATCTAATTAGTTTCTGGAATTATTGTAACATTCAGAACGATTGCTCGTTATTCCTTTGATCGGTTGATTTGCAAGAACATCACCCGTATCGTGGCAATTAATCAAAATTTATGGAGGTGTGCGATGTGCTGTTTTGCCCAACCTGTTCTGTCGGTTACGGATACTAATTTGTTTGCCCGATTGACGGGTACAGGGTCTCAGCTTCTGGCCTACCAGATGAACTTTTCCTCCGTGAAACCTAATGCAATGATCTTGCCTCTGCCTGTTGCTATGCCGGCTGCGGAAGACTCGTTGCGTTTTGTTTCGCTAAAAAGCTACGAACATTTCTTTCATGACCTGAACCAGGGGTTTCCCGAAATCACACCGCCTAGACCTCGGGGTAGGGGGCGCCTGTTATCAGACAGTGCTCAAGAAGAACAGAAACTGGTCGTGCATGAAGTTGGTGATTTTGTCGCTTCCTTTGTGCCAACGGTTGGGGACTTCTCGCGTTTGGACAAACGATTTGTGATTCCCCGCGAATCTTGGGACAAAATCCCGGTGTATGCCGATTATGGGTTTGCCGTTTTTCAGTTGAAAAAATTAAGTGGTACGACCCATCCGATGGCATTCGAGTTTAAAACTCGCCTGAAGGACCAGATTTTCTTTCCGACGGTCCATATCCATGACGGCGAAGTCCATAAACGCGAAATGTTTGATCATGCACTCTACCTTCAAAACAAACAGTTTGATGATCAGGTTGCCCCCTACAGAAACCGACAGGTGCGGGATCATGCAACGGGTTTTGTTCGTTCCTATCAACCCGCCAAGGCTTTTAGCCAAGTCGACAAATCAGCCGGGTTATTGCTTGGCGATCAATTGGTCCATCGTATTGAAATGAAGGGCAGATATGATAATCAGGATGTGATTGCCAGTCTTTCCAAGGGTCCCTTGAAGCTTGGTCGGTCATCGATCAAAAAGTATTGGCCAATCGCACCGGTGGTAACTGGTCTGGCTGGAATGGCTTGGTTTTTCAATCGTCGGGACCGGCTGCAAGACATGAACAAGTGCCGAAAAGAAAAAGAGGGGTAACCTTCAAGCCTTGCGATCGTCACTGCGGCAGGGAGCCCAGACCAGCAGAGTTTGACTGCGGGATTGCCGTGGTATGGATGCCGGGACGGTACCGTTCGGTATCGTTCGGTACAGTTCGGTACAGGGTTAAAGGTTGCGGGGGTTGCCTGAAAAGACGACAATGGTTTCTGCAATCATCCGGAAAACTGTTGAAACGATCTTGATGTTAGTCAGGCTACTCGTCGTGAAAAATCTTGTCGCAACTAACCGGCAATTTTGCCCAGTCGGTCATGCCTGCCGGGGCAGGAACGATTCGATTGGAGGGTGGCGAATCGGTATTGTCTTCTTGGTTTTAACGTTGCTCTCCCAACTTGTTTCGGCGCAAACGTCTCGACCGAATGTCGTGGTGCTTTTAGCAGACGATCTTGGTTGGCAGGATATTGGTTGTTATGGCGGGCCCGTAAAAACACCGGCATTGGATCGCTTGGCAACAGATGGAATCCGTTTCACCCAGTTTTATTCAAGTGCTCCAGTTTGTTCACCCGCAAGGGCGACCTTGTTGACAGGGCGACATCATTTAAGGACTGGTGTCTATACGGTGATCCAGGACCATGTTCACCAGATGCATCTACAGGAATCCGAGGTTACGATTGCCGAAATCCTGAAAGCGAATGGGTATGACACCGTCCATCTTGGGAAGTGGCACCTGGGAGCTCCTTTTCGGGGAATAAAAAAACCTTGGATTGACGATCATGGTTTTGATTATTGGTTTGCTACAGATTTGAACGCTGCTCCGTCGCATCGCAACCCGGTCAATTTTTGGCGAAACCGTGAGCGGGTTGGAGAACTCAAGGGATACGCCTGTCAACTGGTCGTCGATGAAGCGATCGATTGGCTGGATCAAAAACGCAATCCCCAGAACCCTTTTTTTTTCAATATTTGGTTTCATGAACCGCACGCACCACTGGCGGCGCCGCAGGAAATGGTTTCCCGATATGGAAACGTCAGTGACCCAGCCGCGATCTATTCCGGAACGATTGAAAACACAGATCTGGCGATCGGGCGTCTTGTCAAAAAACTGAAACAAATGGGGCAACTTGAAAACACCATCATCTTTTATCTGTC
>JAZABE010000821.1:0-2058 GCA_036137535.1 Planctomycetota bacterium
CTTTGGATCACGAGAAAACGTTGGTCATGAACCAGGATTCCAGCAACTGCCTTGGGTTTGTTGGGTTCAGGATCCAGCATCTAGAGATTGTAGATTGAAGTGTATTTTGTTTTGAGGTAATCAATCATCGGTTGATGGGACAATTCTTGCCCCGTTGCATTCTCTAGGATATCCTTCGCCGAAAGAGAATTGCCGGGCTGGTGAACATGAGTGCGCAGCCAAGTAAGCAATGGTTCGAATTCACCTCGAGAAAATAAAGTGTCAAGGTCGCCAAGTTGTGACCGGGCACTATCGAGAAACTGTGCTGCATAAAGGTTGCCCAGTGCGTAAGTTGGAAAATAACCAAAAAGCCCCTCGCTCCAATGAACATCCTGGAGCACACCCAGGGTTGCATTGGGGGCGGATAGGCCCAGCAAATCTAAATATTTCTGATTCCAGGCTTCTGGCAAATCAGAAACCTGTAGTTCTCCGTTGAAAAGTAACTGTTCGAGTTCAAAACGAATGATGACATGCAGAGAATACGTGGCCTCGTCAGCTTCAACACGCACTAAACTTGGTTCGACAAAGTTAACAGCATCAAAAAACTCCTTGGAAGAAACACCACTTAAAACAGTCCCGAATCGTTTTTGGAGTTCAGGAAAAAAGAACTCCCAAAATGAGCGAGATCTACCGACCATGTTCTCCCACAGTCGAGACTGCGATTCATGTATTCCCAGTGAACAGTATTCACCGGCGGGCAACCCGAACTGCTCTCTACGAAGTCCCTGCTCGTAGAGACCATGACCTGCTTCATGAAGTGTTCCAAAAAAAGCGGAATTAAAAAAGCGTTCTTGGTAACGCGTCGTGATCCTGATGTCCTCAGGCCCGAGCGTGCAGCAAAACGGATGGTGAGTGACATCCAATCGCCCGGAATCCAAATCAAAACCAATCAGCTGGGCTGCCTGAATGCCCACCTCACGTTGTTTGGAAATATCGTAAGTCCGTCGAATAATTTCTGGATTGGGCTTTTGGGTGCATTCTGAAATTGAGCGAATCAACGGGACCAAATCCGATTTCAGTTCGGAAAAAACCCGACTGATGTCCGCGGTTTTGGCATCCGGCTCAAAATCATCTAACAAAACGTCATAGCAACAACTTGTAAAGCCAATCGCCTCTGTTTTTTCTATGAACAGTTGCACGATGCGTGTTAGATCACCTTCGAATAGAGAAAACTGATCCTGTTCTCGAGCATTGACCCATGATTGGTGAGCAAGAACTCGGGTTTTGGCGATCTCTTCCACCAGCAAGCGAGGTAGCTTTCTTTGTTTTTCGTAGGTTTTCAAGAGGACGCGAGCATTTGCCGCTCGGTCACTGCTAGGATCCAGGTTGGGGTCATCTAAAACGCAACGGAGCCAGTCTCCTCTTCTTGGATCGGTGACTTTGTCGTGAATCAAACCGGAAAGCAGCGTAATTTGCTCGGCTCGGTAACCGGCAGCATTGCGTGGCATCAAAGTTCTTTGGTCCCAATTCAGAAGCTCCTCGACCGTAGTCAAGGCCGCGGTTTCCTTGGCATTCTTCACCAAATTTTGATAGGCGGTGTTTGCATCAGCCATCGGTCGTCACCTCTTTCCGGACGGTTTCCTTGTCAGTTGATCCTCGAAACATCCTCGAAACGCGCTCTCGAGATTTTCGAGCATTGCGAATCGCAAAAAACCACAAACCCACACCGACGCCGACCACCAACAACATCGAAACCACGCCAAGAATCAAGAGCTGTTGGCCCAGTTCTTCAACCGGTTTCATGATGCTCTCGCGTCTCTCGACTGCAAGCACGTATAAATCCGTGTCCAAGCGGTTCTGGGAGGTGAACTCGTGTTGCTTCCGTTGGATTTCATGTTTACCCAATATCCACTCTCCCGCAAATTTCGGGTCCTGTTTCGCTAAGGGATCCTTAAAGGGAATAGAGGGGTTGGTTTGTTTCGCATCGAGTTTAAGTTCGGTCAAAAAATCGGTTGGAATTTTTTTTTCGGGTGCGTTCAATAATTCAAAATAGGGGTGTCCCAGGATTGCGCCTTGATT
>JAZABE010000822.1:0-4102 GCA_036137535.1 Planctomycetota bacterium
CTCAGCAAGCGGGTATGGAAATATTGAGAAAGCACCGTGACGTTTGGCTTACCGGTATTGCAAACTACTTGAAAAAAACGCATGCCGGAACCAAGGCTCGAATCTGGGTCCAAGAACATTTGATACCAGATTATGATCATATTCTTGACGGCGGCAAATTAACCGACCGGGAAAACTATGGTCCTCGGCAACTTGTCTATTCGGAAGATGAGGTGATCGAGTGACCCGATCGGCTTTTTTCAAACAACTCTTGGACAGCTGGGATCATTTCTGGTTCAAGCCGACTGACACCACAACTCTGGGAATGATGCGAATTCTCGCCGGTGCGATCATCTTCTATACACACTTCGTGTGGACCTTCGAGTTTTCCAGCTTTTTTGCCAATGACCAAATTCTTTCGGAAGAACACAACCGGATGATCACCGGCTCCCTGTTTGCCTGGTCACACTTTCATTGGCTGGATTCTATACCGTTATTATGGGGTATCCACTTTTTGGCCTTGGCTTGCATGCTCTTATTTTGCCTGGGCCTGGGGACGCGAATCACAGGAACACTCACAGCGTTTTTCACGATTTCGTATGCCAACCGCGCCATTGGCGCAACTTTTGGCCTGGACCAAATCAACGTGATGCTGGCGTTTTATCTGGCAATGGCTCCCAGTGGTTCCTCTCTGTCTCTGGATTCACTTCTCCGAACAAGAAAACTCAGGACAAATTCCAAAAACTCGATCCTTTCAGCCGAAAAATCCACTTTGGCAAATTTCACTACACGCCTCATTCAAATCCACCTCTGTATTATCTACCTGTTTGCTGGATGCGGAAAGTTCCTGGGAGTGACTTGGTGGAACGGTGAAGCCATTTGGGGTGCAATCGCCAATTCCGAGTACCAGACGATTGATCTGACCGGACTGGCAGCCTACCCGCTGTTGATCAATCTCATCACCCATTTGGCGTTGGCTTGGGAGGCTTCCTACTTCATTTTGGTATGGCCGAAATGGTCGAAACCATTCGTAATTTTTTTCGCGGTAATCCTTCACCTCGGAATCGGCCTAGCAATGGGAATGGTCGAATTTGGCCTCATCATGATTACGGCGAACTTGGCATTCGTTCCACCGTCATTCGTCAAAACAGTCCTCCAAAAATTAGGTTTGTGCTGTTCATTTTGGCCCAAAGACCCGTCAAAGGGCTTAAAGGAAAATAACTGAGGCGCAAATATCCGGATGCCCCTGATTGTTGGTTGTGGTAACTTCGGCCCTCGTTTTATACTGTGGAATTCCTTTTTTGAGGTGAACGAAAAATGCTTGAAAACCTTGCTGTAGTTGGCGCGACGGGCGCTGTCGGAACCATTGTGCTAGATCTGCTTGAAAAAAGAGACCTGCCTTTATCGTCGGTCAAATTCCTTGCCTCAAAACGTTCTGCAGGAAAAACAATCTTGTTCAGGGGAAAGGAGCATCGGGTCGAGGAACTTTGCCCAAGTGCTTTCGAGGAAGTCGACCTTGTGATCGCAAGCACACCGGACGATGTTTCTTTAGAATTTACACCCTGGGCGGTTGAACGCGGGGCCCTGGTGATTGACGAATCCGGTGCCCATCGAATGATGGATCATGTTCCCCTCATTGTCCCCGAAGTCAACCCGCAAGCTATCGACAAACACCAGGGAATTATCGCCAGCCCCAATTGTTCGACAACGCAAATGGTGGTTGCAATGAAACCAATTTATGATCTCTCGCCCATTAAACGAGTGGTCGTCAGCACTTACCAAGCACCCAGTGGTGCAGGTGCCGCTGGCGACAAAGAATTGCACGAGGGTACCCAGAGTTTTTTAAACAACCAGGACTACGAATACAACGCTTTCGCTCACCCGATTGCCTTTAACCTGATCCCTCAGATCGGTTCCGAAAAGCACGAAGGCTATACCTCGGAAGAACTAAAGATGTTGTATGAAACTCGCAAGATTTTCGGCGATGAATCCATCCAAGTCTGTCCAACATGCGTCCGGGTTCCAGTGATTAACTGCCACAGCGAATCGATTTTACTGGAAACCCAAGAGGAAATTTCGGTTGAAAAAGCCAAAGAAGCATTTTCTCATTTTGACGGCATCACCGTCCTGGATGATTTAAATTCTGGCAGTTACCCAATGCCGATCAACTGCAACCACAATGACGATGTGTTTGTCGGCAGAATCCGTAAAGACCTCAGCAGCAAACATGGATTAGCCTTTTGGTGTGTTAGCGACAACCTTCGCAAAGGCGCCGCCACCAACGCCGTTCAAATTGCAGAACTCCTCATCAAGCGAAACGTGTCATGCGATGCTTGAAAATCACGGTGGCTTACCGGGGAACCAATTTTTGTGGCTGGCAAGTTCAAGAAGGGTTACCCTCGATTCAACAATCGCTTGAAGAAGCCTATCAAACCGTCACTGGTGAACATGTCAGAATCATTGGCAGCGGGCGAACCGATGCAGGTGTACACGCACTCGGCCAAGTCGCAAGTCTTTCAACCGAATCCGACATGGATTGCGATCGCCTGATGCGTGCGTTGAACGCCACGACACCGAATGACATCTCTGTTTTGAATATTCAAGATGCTGTCACCGGGTTCCATGCGATCCAAAACGCAAAACGTAAAACCTATCGATACCAAATTCAATACGGTCGTATTCCTGATCCACTCAACCGGGATTTCTATTGGTTTATCCCCAACCCGCTAGCCGTGGATGCCATGCAAAACGCGTGCAAACAATTCCTGGGCGAACACGACTTTGTCGGGTTTCAGGCTGCGGGCGGCGTAAGGAAAACAACGGTTCGAACGATCTATAACTGCAAACTGGAAAAGGAAACCTACGGGGCATTTAACCGGCTAATTTTTGAAATTGAAGGCAATGGATTCCTCTACAACATGGTCCGAAATATCGTGGGATCACTGGTAGAAATCGGGAAAGGCAAACAAACACCTGACTGGGTCACTGAGTTAATTCAACAAAAAAACCGGAATCTGGCAGGGGAAACAGCGCCCGCCAAGGGGTTAATCTTGCTGAATGTGGATTATTAGTCGCAAATTAGTGATGAGCTAACGGTTTTCATTCAATTTCTCCGAATCCCTTGCAAAAATTGGCAGCTCTCATCGACCAGTCGGTAAACGGTTATCTTTTTCAAAATCTCGATTCCAATTAAGATAGAAGAGCAATTTGGAACTGAGATCATTATCGAAAGACGAGTGTGGCAAGCGGACGTGACTTTGTTGGACCCTACCGACTGGTAAAGCTGATTCGAGCAGGAACCAGCTGCCAGGTGTGGGAAGTGGTGAAAGATCCCGATCCTCGTCGAATTGCACTCAAAGTGCTATTGGAAGAACACAAAGGCACTCGAGCTGAAGTCCAACAACTGAAAAACGAGGGCATGGTGGGCATCGGTCTTGAACACAAAAATGTAATCAAGATTTTCGAGTTCACTGACAAACATCATCTGCCATGCATTGTCATGGAGTTATTTAACGCCCGAAACTTGAAGCAGGAACTCCGAGAACGACCAGAAAATCTCTTGTACCATGCCCCAGGAATCATCCGTCAGTGTGGACTCGGTTTGAATTACTTCAATGAACAGGGGTTTGTCCACTGTGATATCAAGCCTGACAATTTTCTCGTTAACGCCGCTGGAGAAGTCAAATTGATTGACTTTTCAATCGCAAAAAAAATTAAGTCTGGCATCTCTGGCCTTTTCGCCGGTAAGCAATCAATTCAAGGCACTCGTAGTTACATGAGCCCAGAACAGATCCGCGGAAAAAAACTGGATCAACGAAGTGATATTTACGGGCTCGGCTGTGTTATCTTTGAATTAGTAGTCGGCAAACCTCCTTTTACAGCCTCTAGTCCCGACGAACTTTTGCATAGACACCTCACCGCTCCTCCCCCCAGTGCAACGGTGTACAACAATCGTGTTTCTCCAGATTTATCGGCTTTAATCCAGAAAATGCTATCAAAAGACCTTCAAAGAAGGCCCGAAACTGTAAAAATGTTTCTAGAAGAATTTCGAACGATTCAAACCTATAAAGCGGGCCTCCGGCCCAAAAATCCCGATAAAGACGTTAACGGGTATTAACACGAT
>JAZABE010000823.1:0-1032 GCA_036137535.1 Planctomycetota bacterium
TGGGAAGCATGGGGAAAAACATCGAGTCGAATCCCTGTTACTGTTGCTTCTCCGGGTGAGATGACCACGCGATAATCATCCTGGAACCGGCTCGGGCCGCTGGCCTGGATCACGTGGTTGGGTTCGATTTTTAAAACCGTGCCTTCGACCGCCTCAACCATCGCTGGCTGAGCCGTTAACCAACCCGTGTAATTTCTGGGAATCGATTTTCGTTTTGCCTCATACCAGGACTCAAATTCAGCTTCCGCCTGTTTTCGGGTTCGGGCCTCAACCTGTTTTCTCTGGTTGACCAAATCCTGGGCCTGATCAACGTCCCGGCTGCCATATTTCGATCGGTATTTTAGAAAGGGCTTAGCACCACCGCCCGCTTTTCCGTCCTCATCGATGCTATTGAAAAAAGCGAAAAGGCCGTAGTATTCATGGTGAGAAATGGGATCGAATTTGTGGGAATGACACTGAGTGCAGCCAAGTGTCAATCCCAGCCAAACCGTGCCCAAAGTATTCACTCGATCAATGACGTAATCAATCCGTGATTCCTCGGGATGACGGCCACCTTCGCCATTGGCCATGTGGTTGCGGTGAAAACAAGTTGCCAGCTTTTGTTCGGCGGAAGCGTTGGGTAAAAGGTCACCGGCAAACTGCTCAACGGTAAAATCGTCAAAGGGACGATTCTGATTGAAAGACTGCACAACCCAATCTCGCCAAGGCCAATTGCTTCGAGTCGCGTCCCCTTGATAACCATCCGTATCGGCATAGCGAGCAGCGTCCAACCACCACATTGCCATTCGCTCTCCAAAATGTGGAGATTCCAAAAGCCGTTCGACCTGATCCTCGTAGGCCGTGACCGAGTCATCCCGGAGAAACGCCTGGGTTTCTTCCCGAGTCGGGGGTAAACCTGTCAAATCAAAAGAAAGCCTCCGCAAAAGTGTGTGTTTCTCTGCGGGGCGGGAATACTCGAGGTGGTCCTGTTGAAATCCGCGCTTGACTAAATGATCGATAGGATGACTTTTCTGAAAAGCCATTTTTGGCTTG
>JAZABE010000824.1:0-3812 GCA_036137535.1 Planctomycetota bacterium
ATCCCGTTCAATCCAAAGAAATGGCGGTCCGATTGTTGTATTTTTTGTGGTCCAGCGGACCGGACTTGGATTTGTGGCAGGCCGCGCTGGATGGAAAGTTGAAAACGGATGAACAAATCGTGCAGCAAGTGCATCGAATGTTGAATTCGAAGAAAAGGATTTCGCTGTCTGAAAATTTTGCAGCTCAGTGGTTGGGGTTTGATGAACTGAGGACCAACAAAATATATTACCGCGGAGAAAACTGGACCCGTGGTGTTTACGACGAACTGCTCTTTGGGTTTGATGAGCTGATCCGGTGCGATCGCAGCATTCTAGAAATAGTGGATTCTGACTGGGCATTTTTGAGAAACCCAAAATTCGGAGGTAGCCAGGTGCGGCCGGTTAAGCGGCAGGGGAAGTTTATAGACATCTTTGAGGATCGGCGAATTCGAACGGGTCTCAAGGTCGAGCGTTTTTATGCACCGCCGCAACTTTACGAAGTCAAGAATGAGCGGTTTGGAGGGTTTTTGACATCGACCGGAATCTTGCAGTTGACTTCGGCTCCCAACCGGACTAATCCCATTCGACGGGGAATCTGGGTGTTGGAGAAGTTGGTAGGAGAAACTCTTCATCCTCCGGAAAACATTCCCCCACTGGCCGAAAGCTTGAAGCGAATTCCCAAAGGTTCCCCCCGAAATCCCCGCGAGGTGCTAAAGCTCCATACGGCTCAACCCTCTTGCCAGAGTTGTCATCAACATATTGACCCATTGGGGCTTGGCCTGGAACATTTTTCGCCGACCGGAGAGTGGAGAACGGTCTATCCTGATCAGTCACCGATCACCAGTCAGGGACAATTACCTAATGGAAGATCGTTCCAGAATCCGCAAGAACTCAAGAATGAGTTGCTGGCGTTTTACCAGGAAAGCATCGTCGATAATGTCGTCCGACGACTGTTGGCTTATGCGATTGGTCGGAAGATTTTTCCTCATGATCGGCCGGCGATCGAGCGAATCAAGAAAGAGCTGCGAAAGAGTCGCTACAGCATGTTGACGTTGATCGAACAAGTTGTTCTTTCCAAGCAATTTCGCATGAGGCAGGACCGATGAAACATCCCTACTTGATTCCTCGAAGAACATTTTTGCACGGTGTTTCAACCTCAATAGCGTTGCCGGTACTAGAGATTATGTCGCCCGCGCTGGCGGCAGCAGGGCCTGCCGAAAACCAGGATCTCCGGTTGTGTGTTTTGTATAAGGGATGTGGAGTGAATCCCTCATCTTGGGATATCTTGGGGGGAAGCGAACGCAAATTTGAACTTTCCAGTATCCTTGCTCCTTTGGCAGACCATCGGCGAGATATCACAGTTCTCAGCGGGATCGACAGCGATCACCGGGCAAACGGAACTCACGTGTCTGCAACCCTCGCTTTTATGACGGGGGATGTCAAGAAATCCAACTTCAAGCAGTCCCAGTCTTTTGATCAGGTGGTCGCCGATCAAATCGGAGGTTCAACTCCCGTTCAATCCCTGGTGCTGAGGGGGGATCCTTATATCGATAAAAATGATTCCAGTGAGAATTATCTTTCCTATGATCGGGAAGGCCGCCCCCTTCCCGTTGCCGCGGACCCGGAGGTGGTCTTTAACCGACTGTTCCGTGGGTTCAATAATGAGGCGTTTCGAAAGAAAACGCAGAGCATCCTTGACGAGGTCAGGGAAAGTTACGACGCGGTTTTGCGAAGAGCGAGTCAAGCCGACAAGAGGGTTTTGGATCAGTACCTCGAATCCGTTCGTGACGTGGAAAAGGAAATTTCAAAATTTCAGAACAAGAGTCCGGCCGGCAAGAATCTTGGGGACCCGGCAGCGATTGAACCGATTACAGCCGCTCAAGATCTGGGGCAGAGAATCAAGGCGATGCTGGACTTGGTTGCGATTGCCTTTTGGACGGATACCACTCGGGTGGCTTCCCTGATGATGGCTCACACGGAAAGTCGGGGGCTTTATGATTTTATTGGGATCAACGAAGAATTTCATTATATGTCGCACTTTGTGCGCAACCGGAAGGTGATTCCGCATTTTGACAGGATAAATCAATGGCATACTGAGCAGTTTGCCTATTTTCTGTCACGTCTGAAGTCATTCCAAGATGGGGAAGGTACGTTGTTTGACCATTCTGTGGTCCTGTATGGATCGGGATTAAAGCATGCAGACTATCACTCTGTGGCGGACCTGCCTCTGGTTCTTTCTGGCGGTGGGGGTGGACAAATCAAGCTCGGTCGCCATGTCCGTTACTCGCACGAACCCAATGGAAATCTAATTCTCAAATTGATGCAAATAATGGGATGTCCCCAGGCAGGATTTGGGAATGGTACAGAGCCACTCCGAGGGATTTCTGAGAACGGGACGTTTCGCGAGGATCCGGTCGATGACGGAAATTGGAAAGTGGTTCAAGAGGGAAGCGGACAGATCGTGGTGCGAGGATTGTTGCAGGTCTTAGTGACCCCGGAAGACCCTAACCTGTATGTCATTCGTTTGTCAGATCAAAGCCAGGTCGAAATCCGTGCTGGGTTTGGAAATATCAACGGGAATCGGATGGACCTTCATGTCGGTTCCGTGATGACGCTGACCGGAAAAACCAAGCAGGTTTCAAGGGCGTCAGTGATAACGCATGTTGAAAAATACGTAGTGGAAAAGTAGTTCCGAGTTTGCTCTGCGAGAGGTTGGGCCGCCGGACTAAGAGTGTTTTCAAAACGGTTGGATTCGTTTTAGTTGTTCATCGAAAAACTGGGGGCATCATAGACTTGTCTCAAGCGATGGAATTCGTTCAGCAGTGCTTTGCGAGTGGCTTGGTACTGGGGATCGTTGTGAACGCTTTTCATTTCACGGGGGTCCTTCGCGAGATCAAAAAGATTCCACTCGTTGCTTTTGGGGAAATAGATCAGTTTGTGTTGCTGGGTCCGAACCCCAAAATGTTGTGGAACCCGGTGCTCCCCAAATTCATAGTAGGCGTAGTAAAGTGAGTTGCGCCAAGGAGCGTTATTCTCTTTCATTAAAGGGACCAGTGAAGTTCCCTGGATTTCACCCGGTATTTCTTGGCCGGCAACTTCGAGAAACGTGGGGGCATAATCAATGTTTTGAATCAATTGCTTGGGCCGCAATCCGGGTTTGATGGTTCCCGGCCACCTTGCCACAAACGGCATGCGAAATGATTCCTCAAACATCCATCGTTTGTCATACCAGCCATGTTCACCCAGGAAAAACCCTTGGTCCGAGGAATAGATGACCAGTGTGTTTTGGGCCAATCCTTCGTCGTCTAGGTAGTTTAAGAGGCTGCCGACACTTTCGTCGACTGCTTTGACGGTGGCCAGATAGTTCTTCATGTAACGCTGGTATTTCCAGCGGACCAATTGTCGGTGTGGCATTTTTCCCGCGGCAAAAGCCTGGAGGAATTCCTGGTTCTTCGGGCCAAAGTGAGCGTCCCATCTCTTTTTTTGTGCCGGTGTCATGCGGTTGTATTCCGGCGTGCCGTATCGATCCGGCTTGGGTAATTGAACACTTCCCCGTTCATTTTTTCTGACCTTGGCATCGTAGGCCCAGTCGAAGTGCCGGTCAATTTCCATTTCATTGTTGGACAGCGTTTCGCTGCGGTTCTGGTAGTTGTCAAAAAGAGTTTCGGGTTCAGGGATCTGGATGCCATCGAAGGCTTTCAGGTGTCGCAGCGCGGGTGCAAAAGTCCGGTGAGGTGCCTTGTGTTGGCACATCAGGAAAAAGGGTTTTTTGGAGTTTCGTTGATCGAGCCACTGGATGGCTTTTTGAGTGGTCAGGTCGGTCGCGTAGCCTT
>JAZABE010000825.1:0-1412 GCA_036137535.1 Planctomycetota bacterium
TTGTGGTGTTCTCCTGCTTGTGCAATGTCACCGGTCCCCGATGCCTCTGTCAAAATTTCACAACGGCACTGGAATTAAAAATCGATGCTTGCAAAGCAAAGAAGAAAGTAGAGGCGTCACTGTAAAAATTGTTCGGTCCCCGATGCCTCTGTACAAATTTCGCAATTGCTGGCGGCGCCCTGGTCGTTGCTGCGGGGCCTCTGGTGGAACCACCGGTTCCACGCCCCTTCTGCGCGTAGCCGCCCCATGTCCGTGATGCGGAGCCTCTGTTGGAGCCACTGGCTCCGCCCCTCGTGCGCTTGCGTGCTTTAGGAGAATTGAACTTTCCTTTAGCGGAAATCCAATTTCCATTAGGTTTACTGACGTTTCCTTTAGGTGAAAAGGAGAGCGAGTCTGACACGAAATTTTGGTCGGTCCCCGATGCCTTCAAAATCATTTACTTTTTGGGGCGTGCGAAAAAACAGTCAAAATTTTGCCAAATCAAAAAACGATCAAATGCCAAAAACATAAAAAATGTGTTCATTGTTGTAAAAGTGGAAATCAAATTTCCGCAAAATCGCTAATTTTTCGAACCCCAAACACGTTGCGAGGACGTCCAAACAAAGAGACACACCACAAGTGTCGAAAAGGAATATTAGTATAACTTTTGAGCATTGAAAAAAGGCGAAATTTATTTCCACCGTAGCTGGACTGTTACAAAATAAATAGTTTTTTTTTGGAAGTGTTTTTTGAGCGTTTCCTTCCTTTGAATTCGGTATCGCGTGTGTTTAGCACTGACACGTGCTCCGAGGCGTGGATGCCCAATCGATGACACGCGAACGCGTTCGAACACGCACGAGTCGCATCGCGCCAAAGTGTTACCGGGAAGACGCCTAAACGCGCGACCAAAACTGTTCGGACTCGTTCCAACGATAATTTTTGCATGAACAAGTTTGGTAATGATGCAGCCCCATTTGCTGATCTCCGAGGGAACGGGGGTTTTGATTTTGGGGAAAATGATCTGTGTTTTTGCGAATGGTGGGGCTCAGTGGCGGGGATTCCCAATACCCTCCTGGTGCCGTACCGCGATTTTTTACAAGTCTTTCGCACGAAAAAACGTCTAAAAAATACAACTAATGCATTCCCTAGAAGGGTCCCTATAGGACAAACACTAGGAGCCCAAAAAAAGTAGATGGTTTAGGTGACCTAAAGCCGTACCCCTGTAATCCACTAGGGCGCGCACCTGATTTTTCAACGATGTTTTTTTCAACGATGTTTTTCAACGATGTCGAAAACCCTAAATTTTTGGCAAAACCCGAAAGCCTGGAATCGGCGCAGATGGCGATCCCATAATTAAAGAAAAAGTAGACGCCGGCCTGTAAAAATTGTTCGGTCCCCGATGCCTCTGTACAAATTTCGCAATTGCTGGCGGC
>JAZABE010000826.1:0-5527 GCA_036137535.1 Planctomycetota bacterium
TTTCCAGAATCCTGAATTCGGTTTTGCTTTTTTCTCCAATTTTCTCCACGAGCTCCGCAGCCATGATCAATTTTTCATCCGAATCACCGCTCACCACCGTTGCGTATTCTATTTCTGGGTGGACGGCAGCCCACTGGTTACTGGGAAGCGTCCAGGGAGTGGTAGTCCAAACCAAGAGAGAAGTTGTGGGGTCATCAGCCAGCGGGAATTTGACGTAAACACTCGGGTCGGCAACCTCGCGGTAACCTTCACCGACTTCACCACTGGAAAGTGCTGTTCCACCCTGGGCCCACCACCAGACAATTTTGTGTCCCTGGTAAAGTAGGCCTCGGTCAAAGAAATTTTTAAGGCTCCACCAGACACTTTCCACGTAACTCTGATGATAGGTGACATAGGCTTCATCGAGGTTGACCCAGAACCCAAGACGTTCGGTGAGGCGTTCCCATTCCCGCATGTAACGCCAGACAGATTGCTGGCATTTATGGATAAATGGTTCGACACCGTATTCTTCAATCTGTTCTTTTGAGTGGATTCCAATTTCCTTGCAGACTTCGACTTCCACGGGCAGCCCGTGCGTATCCCAACCGGCTTTTCGTTGGCAGGAGAAACCACGCATGGTTTTGTAGCGGGGGAAGACATCTTTGATGGCACGGGTTAAACAATGGCCAGGGTGCGGTAAGCCATTGGTTGTCGGTGGTCCTTCAAAGAATACAAATTTAGGAGCGCCTTCCCGCCGTTTTAAAGATTCTTCATAAATTCGATCTTGTTTCCAAAATTCAAGAATCGATTCTTCTTGTTTGGGAAAACTGACTTGTCCTTCAACTTTTTGAAACATGGCACCCTGATTACTTGAACAGGTTAAAATGGTTTGAACGGGTTAATAAAAAAACGAGCCATTGTTTTCACAATCGCCCGTTTTGAATTGGTTCTGTTGACCGAGCGTTGTCACTCGTCAGTAATTTCATCATCATCATCGATGTTGTCCGGCATGTCTTTTACGTTTTCGGCGAATTCGTCGTCATCGATTTCGTATTCACCCTCGACGGCTCCCTCGAAATCATCGTCGAAATCATCGTCGAAATCTTCCTCATCAAAATCGGAATAGTCATCGACCGGTTCTTCGTCTGTTTCCAAAGTTTCTTCATCGGCTAAATCGTCGTCATCATCATCATCATCTTCTTCTTCTTCGCCGTCACCTTCATCGTCATCCAGTAGAGTGGCTGACTCCTGGGGAAGGTCTCCAGCAGATTGACTGCCGTTGGGAGAGAGAACCTCGTTCTGTTCGGGGGGATCAAAAGGTAGATGCGCGGGTAAAGTTGTGAGCATGGTGTCGGACCGTTTTTGCCAAAATCTTATGAAAGGCGAAGAATTCAGTAACTAAAAACTTACTATCTTAACGATTTATGCGCATATTCTAAACGGGGAACTGTGATTTGTTAACTCACGAGAATCCCGGGTCTATTTCTTTAAAACCTTCGCTTTTTGCCTAGCAGGATCTGAAAACCGGCTGAATAATTGAAAATAGGCGACAATTTGTTCAGTTTGAGCGGACGAGAAAAGTGGAAACGGCAACTCCTGAAAACTTCAGCCCGCCATTTTTCGTGGGTGTTGATGTTGGCGGCACCAATATTAAGGTCGGTATTGTCGATGATCGGGGCCATACGATCGGTTTTACGAATTTTTCAACCCAATCCCACCTTAGTCCAGAAGTTGCAATTGCGGACGTCAATGAGGCCATCGATGCGTTATCTCGGGAAACGTCAATTCCCCTGACTGACCTGACGAGTATTGGGCTGGGAACTCCGGGAACGATGGATATTTCCAAGGGGATGATCCTCGAGCCGACCAACTTGCCGGGTTGGCGACACTATCCAATCCGGGATGAATTGAGCCGCAGTAGTGGGAAACCGGTGACTTATGCTAATGATGGAGCCGCGGCTGCCTACGGGGAATTCTGGGTTGGGAGTGCAAAAGACCAAGCCAGTATTGTCATGCTGACTTTGGGGACGGGTGTCGGTGGTGGGATCATTATCGATGGAAAATCACTGGATGGGCAGACAAGTCATGGGGCAGAGTGTGGTCATGTCATCATTGATTCTTCACCGATGGCCCGGAAGTGCAGTTGTGGCCTCAGGGGACACTTGGAAGCCTACGCCAGCGCTACAGCCTTGGTTCAACGCTGTGAAGAAAAAATCCAGCAGGGTGAAAAAAGCAGTCTGGCAGCTAGCATTGAACGCGGCGAGGCGATCAGTGGGCTTTCGATTGCACAAGCGGCTGAAAACAAGGATGAGCTTGCAGAAACGTTGATCTTGGAAACAGCAGATTACTTGGCAATCGCGATTTCGATCTTGATGAATACCATTGATCCCTCTGCAGTCATTCTTGGTGGCGCGATGAATTTCGGAGGGGAAAGCAACCCGGTCGGCAAGTTGTTTATCCAGCGGGTGCGTTCTACTGCCCGCAAACTGGCTCTTCCAGTAGTTGGTGAGAGTGTTCTGATCGAGTTTGCTGAGCTTGGGGGTAACGCTGGCTACATCGGCGCTGCAGGCTTGGCCCGCGAGGAATTTTATCGTTCCAAAGAACTGAGTTTGGCGGATTAACTTGGTCTCGTGCGGATCTTGAATTTCGCTAGGCCTGTTAGTGACGGCCGATACAGACAAGACAGGTGTCATCATTGTCGACGGATGCATCTTCAAAGTTGGTGATTGCCTCGATCAGGGTATTGCCAATCTCAAGGGGGGTGTTGTCACATTGTAGAATTGTGTCTTTTATTCTCTGGTGTCCGAACTGGGTTCCCTCGCTGTTCATCGATTCATTGATGCCATCCGTGTAAAACAGAACGGTTGTTTTCGGGCAAATTGGGTAATTCATTTCCTGATACTCGAAATCTTCGTTGATCCCCACAGGTAATCCGGCAATTTCCCGGCTAATTTGCTTGATGCCCTCGGGGTCACGAATGATTGGGTCCAAGTGCCCGGCATTCACCAGCGTCATTGTATTTTGGACCGGGTCGATCACCGCGAGAATCATGGTGATGAATCTCTGCAGATTGAGCCGAATAATTGCGTTGTTGAGCCGTCGAACTGCGTCCGAGGCTGATTTTTCCCGGGCCAAGGCAAACCTGACTTCTGCGGAAAACTTGGCCATCAACATGGCAGAAGCGATTCCATGTCCGGCGACATCGGCAACGACAGCGGCAAATTTTCCGTCCGGCAGTTCGATGTAATCGAAAAAATCTCCCCCGACCCGGTTCGCCGCCTCGTAGAAATCATAAAACGCATAGCCATCGATTTTGGGAGGTTCCTTGGGCAGGAGCCCCAGTTGGACTTCTCTTGCCAGTTCAAGATCACGGTCAATGGCTCGCTGCTGCAGTGCTTCTTCATGAAATCTTGCATTCTCGACTGAGATGCCGGCCTGCATGGCGACCGTTGCCAGCAGATCCAATTCCTCCTGTTCAAATTGGTTGCGGGGGTCGAGCGTGTCGATTTGCAGGCAACCAATGGCATTTCCGGCAGTATCAAGCATCGGAGCACACATCACGCTTCGAATGGAAAATCCGGCAATACTTTTACTCATGTCAAACCGTTGATCTGAAAAAGCATCTTGCGAAATGAATGCTTCTTTGGATTGAATGGCTTCTTTGATAATGGTGCGGCTGACACGCAAAGTTGTTTCTCTGTCATTGCGATCTTTGACCCAGTGTCGCCCCAGTTCGCCGTCTGGTTCACATAACACAACAAACGACCGATCAGCTTGAGGAAAGATGCTGAACAAACTTTCCAGCACAGTGGGAATCACTTCGTCAAGAGCCAGTGTTTGGCTGAGCGCACGAGTGATTTCAATCATTGTTTGCAGTTTGGATCGGGCAAAGATTCGGTCTTTGTGAATGTAACTTGATTCCAGATCTACCTTTCGACGGATACTGGATGCCGATGCGCCAACGTCATCAACGAACTCAGCGATGACCTTGGTTGGATTCCCCTGGATATCGCCGCCCATCCTGGTTTGACTGGCGGAGTCCCTGTGGAGATAAAACGAAAAGACAGAATCACAAACTTGAATCAGGTCATTATGGTTCAACTTATGACGTTGTTGTACGATTTCACCGTTGACCTGGGTTCCGTTGCGACTTTGCAGATCGCAGAGGAAGTAGATTCCATCCTCGTTTTCAATTTTTGCGTGCCGTCTGCTGACCGCGTTATCCTGGACAATGACTTCGCAGCTTGGGTGTCGACCAAGAAGCGTGCTCTTTGAGAACAGCTCAAATTCTTTGCCGATATTTGTTCCGTTAGTTGCACGCAGGAATGCCATGGTTAGTTTTACCCGTTTCTCGGTCTTGTGATTTGAGAATGTGTCCTGGGGTTACGCCCTAGAGTTGAGTTGGGTTGGGTGCGTCTCCATAAACCTGTTCCGGGTTGAACACCTTTTCATCTTCCATGAATACAAGTTCTGGGGTAGCGGTCGAATCGGCGAGTTCAATTTTCCGGTAAAAACAGGAACGGTAGCCGACATGGCAGCTTGCACCACCAGCGACATCGACCTGGAGCCAGACACAGTCCTGATCATCATCAATTCTCATTTCAATCACTTTTTGCAGCAACCCGCTGGTAGCCCCTTTGTGCCAGAGGACTTGACGGCTGCGACTGAAATAAACAGCTTCCTTGAGTTCGATGGTCTTCTCAAAGGCCTCTCGGTTCATGTAGCCATGCATTAACAGTTCACCACTGCTGTGATCGGTTGTGACAACGGGAATGAGCCCTTGGTCATCAAATTTAGGAGCCAGGTCCGTTGATTCTTCGACTTGCTCCACTGTTTTTCGTTCTGCGAATTCCATTTTTTTTTTAAGTTGGTTGGTGGACGGTTTGGTTTTAACTAGCTTTATTACCTGCAAGTGGCGGCTAAATTGGATTAAACTAAATGAAGAATCGCCTGCATTGCACCGGCGGTCAACTGGCCCGAAAACGGGCAATTGAAATGCGAGCCACGTTTTGGATGCAAAGTTGTCTATGCCATCATACCCAAATACCCGTTTAAGAAGAAACCGACAGGCCGAATGGACTCGGCAACTTGTTTGTGAAAACAGATTATCTGTATCGGATTTGATTTGGCCGATATTTGTGATCGATGGTGAAAATACTCGCCAACCGGTTGGGTCGATGCCTGACGTTTTCCGGCTGACTGTGGACTTGGTGCCGGACGCTGTCAAGCAGGCTCGTGACCTTGTTATTACTGCGGTTGCCGTATTTCCGGCAACCGACCCTGCAAAAAAAACGGAAAATGCGGAGGAAGCGCTGAATCCTGATAACCTGGCTTGTTCCGCCGTTCGCAAGATCAAGGAAAGTGTCGAAGGCATTGGTGTGCTTTGTGACGTGGCACTGGATCCCTATTCCAGTCATGGACAGGACGGGCTGGTTCGGGATGGCTACGTGGTCAATGATGAAACGGTCGAGGTGCTGTGTGAACAGGCGATTGTTCAAGCGAGATCCGGGTGCGATATCATTGCACCGTCGGACATGATGGATGGTAG
>JAZABE010000827.1:0-2446 GCA_036137535.1 Planctomycetota bacterium
TTTAAAGCCGCGAAACTGGTACTGGGTACAACTGGACAATGGCACCATCGTCCCCTATCGGCTGAACAAAGTACTCCCGAAATCTAGCGCTGGTCAACGGGTTGAAATGTTTGTTGGAAGTATGATCCAAACCTTTTCCCACAGTCAAATTATCGGCCTCGCGGAGATGCCAAGTCAAACCCCGGTTCAATCGTCCAAGAGCGGCCAAACCGATTAGTCCGCCCATCCGGCGACCGTGAATTTCAACGTTACCGTTCAGTCGCTACTCGTCTTGGTTTTTTCATTTTGGCGGTCTAAAATTACTACGCCGGTTTGGGCAATCCCCACGGTCCAATGACCTTAGGTGAAAATGGGGAGGTAAGGAAGCGACCAGTCACTGGAATAATCTCCAATTAACATCGGGATAAACCATGGGTCTTGAGGACAGAGATTACCTGCGAGAAGAAGCTCAGCGTTACGGAGCAGCTCGCGGCGGCTTCTATCAGTCAGGTGCAACGGGGCTACCAGGTGGCAAAAAGAGGATGGTCACGATTCTCGTGGTAACCTGCGTTGCGCTTTACCTGGTCGATTCGTTCACACCCCCCATCCAGGTCGTTGTTAACAACAATGGGACCCCCCAACGAATCACAATCTCCAACCAGTTCTTTGAGTACTTCTCTCTCAAAAGCCAGGACGTCTTTTCGTCGAACCTCCTGACGGCTCCGTGGAATCTCTACCAGTTAGTCAGCTACGGTTTTGCCCATATGTCCATGTCAACCGAACGTTCACTGTTCCACATTTTTGGGAACATGTTGGTCCTGTGGATGCTGGGCCGAATGGTGGAAGACCGTTATGGACGAACTGAGTTCCTGTACTTTTTTTTGGCAGGAATCGTATTTTCAGGCCTCGTGTGGGGCCTGTTTCACCTGGGAGGAAATGCCTCAGTGATTGGAGCCTCGGGCGCCGTGACCGCCGTGGTTGTCGTTTTTGCCTTGGCCTTTCCCCACCACCAAGTCTATTTATTTGGGATTCTTCCCATGCCGGCCTGGGTTGTCGGTGTTCTCGTTGTCGGGCAAGATTTCCTTCTCGCCATTATGGGCAACGCAGGAGACCGGGTTGCCTACGAAGCCCACCTGGGTGGTGCAGCATTTGGTGCCGCCTATTATTATTTTGGATTTCGATTCGAGAACTTTCTGCCCACAACGTTGTTTTCCTCAATGTTCACCCGTAAACCGGGCTTACGGGTTCATGACCCGGGTGATTCAAACGCAAACAGTGAAGGTGACCAACGAGAGGCGGCACTTGCCGACAAAATCCTAGAGAAAGTGCACCGTGAAGGTGAACAAAGCTTAACCAGCAAGGAAAGACGAATTCTCAGACGCTATGGCAAACGGTTGCAGCAAAAACGTCAGTAAGAGGGGTTCACCGGTTCAGTTTGGCCAAATGCCAGCCAGTGACATTACTCGCCACTTAAATCTTTGGTAACCTTTTTCCAGCCAATGCGGAAACCTCTCAAACCTAACAACCCCATCCATTTGACTGGAGCGAGAATTGCAGATCAGCTCAACACTGATTGAAGAAACGTTTGCCGAAGCATTCGACATGACGTTTTCCAGGATTATCGTAACCGCAGCCGATGAATTTTGGTTAAAGGCAGCAGCCTCTGAATTTTCCGGCTACGCTGCAAGTGTGATCGGTTGCGACAGCGAAATCGCCATCGAAAAAACACTGCAGCCCAATGAAACCGTGGATGGCCGGATCGGTGTCGCGATCCTTGTTTTTGGCTTTGGCAGTGTCTCCGTTGGCAAAGCCCTGACAACACGGGTAGGGCAATGCCTGATGACTTGCCCAACAACCGCCGTGTACGACGGATTAGCTCACGGAGAAAAACAGATCCCGCTGGGTAAACACATTCGTTTTTTCGGCGACAGCTACCAAAAAAGCAAACAAATTAACGGGAAACGGTACTGGAGGATTCCAGTCATGGATGGGGAATTTGTTGTCGAAGATCTCGTCAATACCGCAAATGGAATCGGCGGAGGTAATTTCATTATCCAAGCCAATAGCCAGGAAACAGCGTTGGCAGCGGCCCGACGGGCATCCGAGGCCGTTGAAAATGCGGCCAATGTCATCGCTCCGTTTGCCGGTGGCGTGGTGCGAAGCGGCAGCAAGGTGGGCTCCCGTTACAAGGCACTGCGTGCTTCAACAGCCGATGCCTACTGCCCAACGCTCCGCGGAAGAGTTGAGTCTCAATTGCATGAAGGTGTCAATTGTGCCTACGAAATCGTCATTGATGGAATCAACTTTGAAAGCGTCTCGCTTGCCATGAAAGCAGGGATCCATGCAGCGGTCGGTGAGGGTGTCATCGCAATTTCTGCAGGAAACTATGGTGGCAAACTCGGGAAACACCACTTTCATCTCCATGACCTGGTGTAGACTATCTCGTGACCGTTGAAAAGGATTGACC
>JAZABE010000828.1:0-4660 GCA_036137535.1 Planctomycetota bacterium
CGACCAGAAGTAAGGGTAGCTGAAATCCCCTAAAAGGATCAAAATTCTCCTGTTTTTTAGGGAGAAATACCCATTTTGGGATTTCTCCAATCAGAATGGAACTTTGATTGTTAGCCACTCGCGATGACCTCTTGATTCAGTCGATCGCGGCGGTCGGAAAACCTGACCGTTGGAAAGAACCCAAACAAGTGAGAAGAGAAAACAATGTCAACTCAAATGCTGTTTTATGACAATATTGAAATGGTGACCCGGGAACAACACGGGAATCTGTCGTTGAAAAGAATTGGTAATTTTGAATTTACCAAGAACGTTAATTCTGTACCCTTGATGGTCCCTGAATTCATCAACTCGGCCAACGAGTTCCCGATTGTGTTTGCCGGGAACGACGAGCAGGTGTTGCCCCATGCCGTGGTTGGAACCCGTGACCAGGAAAATCTGTTTCTCGACGACGAAGGGCAGTGGCAGGGTAAATACGTTCCCGCGTTCATCCGCCGTTACCCGTTTGTCTTTTCCAGTGCCGATGATGGGCAAACGCTGACTCTCTGCATCGATCGGGATTGTCCCGGCTTTAATGAGGAAGGCAATGGAGAACGACTGTTTGACACCGAGGGAGAGCAGACTATGTACCTTAAGAACGTGGTAGAATTCCTTAGGAGTTACCAACGTTTCTTTCAGGCTACGATCAATTTTTGTAAAAAACTCAAGAGCCTCGACCTGTTAACTGGGATGCAGGCCAATATCACTTCTGCCAGTGGCGAAACCAACCGGATGACCGGTTTTTTTGGAATCGACCGAAAAAAATTGCGAGACCTGGATGACAGCGTGGTCCTGGAAATGCACAAGTCGGGTGAATTGGATTTGATTCACGCTCACCTGCTTTCGATGGAGAACTTTCGCCTGATCGTCGACCGGGTAAAATCACAAGAATCGGAAGACGAGCCAGAAGTTGCCGAACCCGTTGCAGTTGCTGCAGAATCATCGGAAGAAGATCCGGCTCCGAACAAGAAGAAAGCAACACGGAAAAGCAAGGCCAAGTAGTCGCCTGTTCGGCGAAAACTGTCCCAGTGTATTATCAACGGGAATCTTTGGGTGTTTGGACGTTCGTCCGGTTCCCGAGGGTTCCTGTTTTTTTTGAGGGACTCCGGAGGGAATATTCCCGGCCAACGTTCTTTGTCGCAACACGAAAAACAATTATATTGCGGATACGGCTGGCGGATGTTGTGAATTCGTCTTGCTAACCCGTTCTTTCAAGAAAGTAACCTGATGGGCCAATCTGGAGTTTCGTTCCGATTTCGGTTTGTTTGCTTGGTTTTGACTGGGCTGATTCAGTTGGTTTCCTCCCATCTAGAGGCATCAATCATCGAAGATTCGCATCCGATTGTCCAAACGCTTCCAGTAGCTAAGCCTCCCAATGTGATTGTGGTGTTGACCGATGATCAGGGGTGGGGAGATTTGAGCATAAATGGCAACCCGAACTTAACCACGCCCAATATTGATCGTTTGGCATCGCAGGGGGCACGGTTTGATCGGTTTTTTGTTTGTCCGGTTTGTTCCCCGACCCGGGCCGAATTTCTGACCGGCCGTTATCATCCGCGAAGCGGTGTTTACAGCACCTCGGCCGGAGGTGAAAGAATGAACTTGGATGAAATGACGATTGCCCAAACATTCCAGTTGGCCGGCTATACGACCGGTGCTTTTGGAAAGTGGCATAACGGCATGCAGTATCCCTACCATCCCAACGGCCGGGGCTTTCAGGAGTTTTACGGTTTTTGTTCGGGACACTGGGGCCACTATTTTGACCCGATGCTTGAGCACAACGGTAAAATTGTCCAGGGCAAAGGGTTTGTCGTCGACGACTTTACCGATCACCTGTTGGCCTTTATGGAAAAAAACCGAGAACGGCCTTTTTTTGCTTACCTTCCGTTGAATACTCCTCATTCCCCAATGCAAGTGCCCGACCGCTGGTGGAATAAATTCAAGGAAAAAGAACTTGAATTCCGTCACCGTGAACCTCGCAAGGAAAAGATTGGTCACACACGAGCTGCCTTGGCTATGTGTGAGAATGTGGATTGGAATGTGGGGAGAATCTTGAAAAAACTGGATGCTCTTCAACTGTCTGACGAAACCATCGTGGTTTATTTTTGCGACAATGGCCCAAATGGTTCTCGCTGGAACGGCGACATGAAAGGACGAAAAGGGTCAACGGATGAAGGGGGAGTTCGGTCCCCGTTGTTCATTCGTTACCCTGATAAAATTCGTAAGGACACCCGGGTTACTCAAATAGGGGCCGCGATTGATTTGTTGCCAACGTTGGCGGAGCTGTGTGGTATTCCGGTGGCCTCGTCAAAGAAGTTGGATGGAATGAGCTTGGTGCCCGTGTTGACCAAGCAAAAAGGAATAGACGAAAACCGGGACCGGTTGAAAAATCGGATCATCCTAAATCACTGGAAAGGGAAAATTAGCTTGAGGTCCCAGCGATTTCGTTTGGGCCACAAAGGGCAGCTGTTTGAAATTGAAAAAGATCCTGGCCAACGGCTCGACGTTGCTTCACAGTACCCGGAACGGGTGAAGAGTTACCAGCAGCAGGTGGCGAGGTTCCGGGAAGAAGTGGTTGCCGGCCATGACGTGGACCACCGGCCGTTTGTGGTGGGGCACCCGGGCGTTTCGCTAACGCAGGTACCGGCACGGGATGGAATACCCCAAGGTAATATCAAACGGTCCAACCGGTTTCCTAATTGTTCCTATTTCACCAACTGGATCGATACCGGGGACAAGATCACCTGGGAGGTCGAGGTTGGCAAAACGGGAGACTATGAGGTCGAGCTTTATTACACCTGCTCCCCGGAAAACCTGGGTTCAAAGATCAAGTTGAGTTTCGGGAAACACTCGCTTTCCACTACGGTCACTTCAGCCCACGATCCTCCTGAACAGGGTGCAGCGGAAGACCGGGTTCCCCGGATGGAATCCTATGTCAAGGATTTCAAGCCCATGGCGATGGGGACAATCCGCTTGGAAAAAGGAAAAGGCCTGTTGGAATTGACGGCCGAATCAATCCCAGGAAAAGAAGTAATGGATTTTCGGTTGCTGATGTTTTCCCGCAAGGAATAAACCCAGCTGGATTCCTCTTCCGCCGGGGTGTCTAGTTCCACTCGGTCGGGGCTTGATCGGAGGTGGTCATGTCGTAGCCATTGATGACCTCCATGGTCCATACATCGACATCGTGGAGCATCTGGTCGTTAATGGAACCGGTCCCCGGGTATTGACGGGCAGTGACAGAAAAACCGCCGACGTGCAGCGTCTTGAGGTTGTCGCAGAAAAGATCTTCATCGAACGAATGATCATCCCGGCTTTGGGCGATAAACAGGGGCGTTTTCCGCGTGGTGCGAATGTGTCCCAGGATCGCTTCGGAATTTGGCAGGCAACCACAGAGTGAAATCGCACCCGCAAAATGGTCTGGATGGTTTAAAGCAAGCTGCAAGGCATCGGAGCCGCCGGTTTCACCACCGGCAATAAAAATCCGCTGGGTGTTGATGTTGTACCTCAGGCAAGCTTGGTCAATGCATTCAAATACGGCATCCGCTAGTGCCGAGGGTTCGTGCGGTTGTGTGCAAATCTCGGGAGCGACGCCGATGTAATTCCTCAGGCTGATTTTTGGCATGACCCGAGCCAGTTGCCGATCGCCAGAATTCGAACCGCTAAGCCAAATGAAAAGTGGATAGGAATAATTCTTTTCAAAATGCAACGGCAGGAAAGCGGTCGATTCATTGAGAAGTGAACGCTGTGAAAAAGGGTTTTTGAACTCTAGACTGGGGAGTAGATCTCTCAGCGTCAGTGAGTGGTTGTTTTCGTGTTCTTCCATCAAGCCATCCATTTCAGGGAGCGTTCGGACCGGTTGTAAAACAGTGCGGGAACAAAGTCAACTGCAAGGAATGAAAAACGGCTGCTAGCGAAGCTTGCCGGCGTGGGGGAGCGCTGCTGCGGACTTTTGAGGGCTCAAAGTCGCTGCGGGCCAAGCCGAGGTTGGGTTTGCGGGGGGCAGTCGCACGGGACCACCTGTCAGTGGAAGTTCGGTGTACCCTTGAAACCCGGTCGAGTTTCTGAAAAATAGTGGTTTTTACACTATCGTTCCAAGCCGGCAGAATGCTTGAGTTTCCAGGGAAAATGCTTGAGTTCCCAGGGAGTTGGGGCAGATCAACGGCGATTCAACCAGGACAATACCAACGCTTATGAACACACCGATTACCGTATCTGTGACCGGGGCCGCTGGCCAAATTGGGTACTCGCTCCTTTTTCGAATTGCTTCGGGTGCCATGTTTGGCCCCGATCAACCGGTGAACCTGCGGTTGATTGAAATTGAGCCGGCCATGGGAGCCTTGGAAGGTGTGGTAATGGAGTTGGACGATTGCGCGTTCCCGCTGGTGAATGAAATTGTCCCGACCGCGGACCTTGCTGAAGGATTCCGGGGAGCCAACTGGTCGTTATTGGTTGGTTCCATCCCTCGTAAAAAAGGAATGGAACGTGGAGACCTGCTGGGGATCAATGGAAAAATTTTTATTGGACAAGGACAGGCCATTCAACAGAATGCTGCCAGTGACGCGCGAATCGTGGTGGTTGGCAATCCCTGCAATACGAATTGCCTGATCGCCATGAACAATGCCAA
>JAZABE010000829.1:0-1287 GCA_036137535.1 Planctomycetota bacterium
TCGACTCCGACCGAGAGCAAGATTTTTTTCAAATGGCTTTTCCTGAGCATTGGCCATGCCCAAAAAACACAACACGGTCACCATCACAAAATCCAACCGAAACTTCATGCTGAACTCTTTTCTACGAAACGCGGAAATGACTCGCGGACATTACTTGGTCGGACCAGCCAACCAGTTTTTCAAGGTCTTGGGCTTGATCATACCCCAATAAATTCGGACATCGCGTACTTCACCCACAATGCCATTCTCCAGCTTGTATTCCCCCACAAAGCTGCCACTGTCCGCACCAAAGGACAAAGCATCAAATGGTTTTCCAGAAATCAGGCCCACTTTGACCGGCTTGCCCTGTGGCTTACCATCGACAAGGAGTTGAGCCTCTCCATCGGGGTTCAACGTCACAGCAAGATGAACCCAGCTCTTGGTTTCAATTTTTTGGCCCACCACTTTTTTGAACAATCCCTGGTTACGCAAAAGAAAAATCGGAACGCCATCTTGGAGCATCAGTGAATAGCCCAGCCCCTGTCCTCCCTGGGCGAGCAAAACCCCACTCCCGGTCTCTGATTTCAAGAAACCACCCAACGTGAGCGGCTTGTTCGTCGGATCCAATTCTGTAGTTGACGGAACTGTCAGGAATGCTTTACCGGTCGTCTTGACGCCTTGCTTGGCAACACTTTTGACCAGTTTCATTTTGACTTTGCGAGCACACGCTGCTGCAAAATTCAAGACTGATCAATCGTCCTTGTAATAATCTCGCAACCGCCTTAGCTCGTTGTGCATGTCCTCCTGGATGTTCTCATACCCGGCGGCACCGTAAACGCTCTTAAGTTCATTCGGGTCATTTTCCAGATCAAACATCTCCCACTCATCAACATCCTCCTCGTAAAAATAGATGAGCTTATACCGATCGGTTCGAACCCCGTAATGCTTTCGCACCGAGTGCGCACCTGGGTATTCATAGTAGTGATAGTAAACGCTCTTGCGCCAGTCTTTCGGGGTTTTGCCACTGAGAACGGGTAACAGGCTTTTACCCTGCATATCCGCTGGGATTTCAGCACCGGCAGCTTCCAGAAAAGTCTCGGCAAAATCGAGATTCATAGCCATCGACATCGTCGACGACCCCGGTTGGGTCACCCCGGGCCACTTGATCAAGCAAGGCGTTCGGAAAGATTCTTCGTACATCCACCGCTTGTCATACCAACCATGTTCGCCCAGATACCAGCCTTGGTCAGAGGTATAAACCACAATTGTATTCTTGTCTAAACCTGTTTCCTCCAGGTAGTCCAGGAC
>JAZABE010000830.1:0-8674 GCA_036137535.1 Planctomycetota bacterium
ACAATATCACTTTGTTCCAGTAATTCATGTAATTTCACCAAGGTCACTCCAAGGGTTTTGGCAGTGGCGGTCTCAAGGAAGGGATCGAACACCAATAAGTTGCACTTGAAAGGTTTGAGCCTTGAGATTACTTCTTTGCCAATCCTGCCAGCACCGATCAGTCCAACGGTTTGATCCCTCAGGGTTCTCATTTGATCGATCGACGTACCGAGTCCCCATTCGCCCTTGACCAGCTTGGCGCAATTGGCTCTCAATCCACGCGTCGCGCCAAGGATAAATGCAAGCGTGTGATCCGCAACTTCGTCAATGCAGTAATCCGGAATATTGCAGACCGGGATGCCTTGCTGCTGAGCAGCCTGAATGTCGACGTTGTCGTACCCAATCCCGTATCGCACAATCACCTTGGCTCGCTCCATGGATTCGATCATTGGACGGTCAAGTGTGGCGAATTGTACCATGACGGCATCGGCATCTTTGAGTAGAAGCCTGAAATCATCGGGATGACGGGACGCGTTACTGGCCAGCTCCATCCCGGCGAGAGCGATGATCTCTTCCTCGACGGACATGTCCTCAAAAAGGTAATCCGTCATCACGATTTTTGGCATGGTTAAGCCTGTTTGAGTTAAGGGGCTTTGCGAAGTGAGGTCACTTGGATCACCCAGTAATTTTTTCGTTCAACGCCGGTTGCCTGGGACAGTTCACCTTTGACGATTACCGTTTTTTGATTGAGCTCACTGGCCAGTTTGCGGAGTCTGGCATTCTTGCCAAAGGAAAGTTCCCATCGTTTGCCCTTTGCAGAAATTTCGATGCCGGTGGTTTCACCGCCGATCGCCACGATATCTGTATTGAGTGTGCCGCGAATTTCCAGTTTGATCGAATCCTGTTCACTTTTCATGGGGGGGGCTGGCCTGGCCGGCTTTCCATTCCATTTGGTGACAACGTTATTACGCAGAGCGTAAACGCGAATGTGGGGACGCAGGTCGCGAGTTCGTCCGGGGCTGTAGTTGAAAACCACTTGCTCTGGGAATGATTCCTTGACAACGTAGTTGAGTTGATCTTGTCCGGAACCTCGCCAGGCAAACACCAGGACGACTTGTTTTTTGAGATCAACCTGTTTCAGTAGCTTTTTCAGTTCGGTGGGCTCAAAGTACTTTGCCGCTTCGGCCTGGTTTAAGATTACGATCGGTTTGGTTCGAGTCGCTTGCTGAAAGACAAGTCGATTGGCGGTGACCATCTTGAGTTCGGTGACCGGTAGTTGGGCAGTGGCGGTTTGAAAGGTCAAGCCTGCGAGTCCCAGGAAGAGAACTAGAACCCGATAATCCAAGACACTCGGCTGTTTAGTTGGCGTGGTTGGATGCATTGCAGCGGTTCCTTTTGTTGGGTTGGTTGACCCACTCATTGTAGAAGGTTTCCGCTTCTCAGCGAGGCGAGGTCACCATTCAGAAATTTTAAACCGGGTTTTGAGGGGAAATTCAGTGGAATCGAAATCGGCATTGAATTTGAGACGCCCGATGTTTCTCGGAAAAAGTGGGTCCTGTAGGGATTGGGGCACCGGTGAAAAAAAACTAAAAATTCAGGTCTCTGGCGACCGGGTACCGCGTTTTATAGGGAAAGAGACGTCCTACCGGACGGATCACAGTTTCCGAAAACTCTGTTCAATGTCAGGAAGGCTTCCAAAATGAAACTTAGTCAACGGGGTTCAACTGGTTTGGTGATTTTGGTTTTGTTGGTGGCTCCAAGCGTTGGGGCCCAGCAAGGACGGCAAGGAAAAACCTCTGCCTTCACAGAACCCACCGAAGGTGTTGATCTGATTCGGCCAGGTCACGCTTTGGTCTTGCCGACTGACGGAGATGATCTTTTTGGGATCAGACGGGATGCTGGCGAGAGTGTGGTGGTACCGACGGATGGGGATGACCTGTTTAGATCTCAAATCTTTTTACTGGTTCCCACTGAGGGCGATGATCGTCTTAGACTGGATTTCCGGGGTTCCTGGCAAGCTGGTTCAGCTGATGAGCCAATCCTCGGGTATGCCGAACCGACAGATGGTGACGACCTTTTCAGGTCTCAAGAGGATTGGCCCCGTGAAGGTTTCATCGTTCCGACCGAGGGTGATGATATTTTGAGGCCCAAGCCGCAGTGGAAGGGGTTTATCTTTCCCACCGATGGCGACGACATCTTCAGGCCCAATCCCGAAGACAGTTGGCAGGACTGCCCGCCCTATGAACCCCTCTTGCAAATCTTGGGGTTTACTCAGCCGGTGGATGGTGATGATATTTTAAGAGGCGGGGATCAACTCGATCCGGACGGTTTTACCATTCCCACTGAGGGGGATGATATTTTAAGGCCTAGTCCTCAGGCAGCGGGGATCGTTGTTGACGCGGGCCAATACCGGATCGAAGTTAAGTGGTTTACCGAGCCGACAGACGGCGATGATATTTTAAGGCCGGCGTCGGGGGCGGTTATCGGGGAGATTGGGGTGTTCGTGCTTGTTCGGATTTCAGCCGACGGCAGAGTTGAAGGCCATTGGCGCTGCCAGGGATTGATTGTGCCCACTGATGGGGACGATATTTTCATGAGCCAGCCCTGAAGATTTCTGGCGTTAGAAAAATCCGTGCATGACAGTGGGCAGTACTGGCACGCTGCGAATGGCTTTCCAGGCAACGGTTGGGTTTGTGATTTGCATTTTGTATCGACTGGGGGTTAGGGTAAAACGGGTAGAGTGTTTTGGAGTGTCCTCCCCCAAGTCCAACGCCGTTAAAATGCAAATCCGTTCCTTCGCTCTCCTGAGAATCGTATTGCTGGTGTTATTCCCTTTTGCGTTGATTGTCTATATCTACGGGGTTGTCTTTAACATCTTTGCCGGTCTTGTGTTTGACCCGGCCCGAACCGAGGCAGAAGTTCTCAAAGGAATTCTGTTGAATGGGTTGTTTTTCGGTGGCATCGGGTTGTTTGTGTATGTCTGGGTTCCGAAAGGAATGATTCCGGTTGCAAACGGTTTGAACCGGCCTGACGATGAATATTTTTGGCCGCTTTGGGTTCGAAGAATGTCTTTGGTTTTGTCGATGATATGGATTCCAGCGTTTTTCCTGTTTCACCTGCTGGGCCCCTTGTTTTGGTTTTGGGTTCCGTTTTTGAACCACCAGCCTTGGATCCCGGCCAATTGTACGATTTATTATGTGAGTCTAACGGCAATCCTCACGTCTCCATTTTGGGTGAACCTCCTTCCCGCGTCCAAGAAAAGAATGAAAAAGGAACACGTAAAACTCGACTCGATAGTTGATCAACCCTAGAATCGGGTTGACAGAAGAAGTCGTTAACCAGGCTTTCGGTTACCGTAGAATTACTTACCAAGGGTTTCAAAGGCGAATTTTCGGTTGACTCTTGGTTGTCAGGGAATCAATGAGACGAGAAGGCCTAAATGTTTTTGACAAGGTGGGCAGCGATGATGAAGTTGAATGTTGAGATGGTTGGGACTCTGGTCATCGGGTTGGTACTGTTGGTGTTCGGGCAAACCGTGGATGGGCAACTGCCGCCACCCACGGGAGAATCGTATGGAGGAAGTGTTCCCAGTAGTCAGAAGGTTGTTGCCGGCATTGCCTGGTTTGGCGTATTGCAAGATGGGCTCGCAGAAGCCAAACGCACGGGTAAGCCAATCTTATGGATTACAGCGGCTCCGCAATGCAATGGTGTGCCGGGTATGTGGTGACCGGGCAAGCAAAACATGGACAGGAGTTTCCTGTCCAGTGACCAGTTGATCAAGGCCTCTCGAGATTTTGTTTGTATCCGGACGGCAACTTATGAAGACAAACAGGAAGCCGAGTTTCTTAAGCAGGCGTTTGTCACTCGCCCGGGCGGAACGTTGCGAAATTTTGGTTACTGCATTCTCTCACCCGATGGGAAAGAAAAACTGAGACGCAGTGAACGGGGGCCCAATTTTGTTTATGCCAGTTCCGCGGCCATGGCGGCTGATTTGCGCAAAATTGCCGCTCAATACCCAGCGAAAGAGACTGGCGGGGACCAGGTTTCACCGGTTCCAATGATTAAGAACGTGCGTTTGGGGATTAATGTTGCCAGCTGTGATGGTTTGCCTTGTGTGGTCATCCTGGGTCAGAATCTCGGGGAGGTGAATCGATCCCTGAAAAAGCTAAGCCGTGTGGTTTGGAACGAAGACGTTGCCGGGAAATTTATTTATGCGTCGACGACTCGGTTGGCCGACTTGCATCAGGTCAGTGGCGTCACCGCAAAGGCGGGCTTCTGGGTGATCAAGCCCGGTCCCTATGGAATCCAGGGGCAAGTGATTCAGTCGATTGATTCCGGGATTTCAGATCAAGGTTTGAAGGATGCGTTGTTGCGTGCTGCCAATGCTTTCGACCGAACTCGCAAAAACCATGGGCTTCATGTCCGTCAAGGGCGGCGGACCGATCAGAGTTGGAAAACTGAGGTTCCCGTGCCGGAGCGTGTGCGTTCGCGGAGTCGACGGCCGCCAGGTCGCTCTCCGCAACGGTGAATGAACCTTGTGTGCATTCGGTGGGGGTTGGTCCAGAGCTCCGGCAATGGCATCGTGTTGCCAAAACTTATCGCAGTCCGAACGGTTTAACCGTCTTGGGAAACGGAGGCGGTAACGACCGCCTCGTATGCCTTAAGTGAGTCGTCAAAAGCTTTTCGGCCGAGTCCTATTCGCATGAATCGGTCCTCGGCTCCCAAGCAGCCTCCCGGAAGCAGGACGATGCCGTGGTCCCGTGCCAGGTGGTGGCAATAATCGGTCGCCGAATCGAAACCGAGTTTGGTAAGGTTGAGTTCGACGAACGCGACGGACCCGGCCTGCGGCGGACGCCACGTGAAGACATCAGCGAATCGGGAAAAAAACTCGTGGCATCGGTCCAGGTTGTGCGCAATGATGGATTTGCTGCGATCAGCCAACTGCTGCCGAACATCCAAAGCCTTGCGGGCCAGGAATTCGGTTGGGGCCGCCGGGCAGATGGTGGTGTAATGTTTCCAGTTGATTAATGCTCCTCTTAACTCTTGATTCCGGACGATGAGCCATCCAGCCCTTAGGCCCGGTAATCCATAGGTCTTGGACAGGCCCCCGAGGACAATTGAGTTTTCATAGGCATCTGCAGCCGAAGCAATCGGCGTTTGGAACTCGAGGCCGCGGTAAATCTCGTCGCAAAATAGCCAAACTTGGTGTTTCCGCGCCAGTGTCACTAATCGTTTAAACTCTTCGGTTGAAGGCGTCATTCCGGTAGGGTTGTGGGGAAAGTTGATCACGATCATTCGGGTTTGCGGACCGATATGGGCTTCCAGTTGGTCAAGGTTCAGCGACCAACGACCGTCTTCGGCAACGAGATCCCAGGGAACGACTTGGCGGCACAGGTGGCGGGCCACATTGTTCAACGCATCGTAGGCGGGCCGTAAGGCAATCACTTCATCATCAGGTTCCAGTAGCGATTGCATTGTGATGTAAATTCCCTCGACCGGGGAAGTCAGCACGATCACATCGTCAGCGTGGATCCTGGTGTACATTTCTGCGATTTGGGACCGCAGCTGAAAATTTCCCTGCGATTCGGTGTAGCCGAGTGTCACCTCGGCTAGCTCTTCAAGGTTTGACCCAGACATCTCCAGTAAAGCCCCGATCGAAAGGGTTTCACAGTCTGATGACGCCAGCAAGTGAGGCGAAGAAAATTCATACTGGGCGAAAAATTGTTCGGTAAGAAAAGGTTCTATTTTCATCAGTGCGCGAAGAGAATTGAGACCAGTCAGGTGAGACGAGCACAGCCCGGTTGTTGTTGGGTCAATCGTTGGGTTTGTTGTCTAGCCTTGATCTTACGATGAATCCAGAGGATCAGGGCAGTAGCGAACCGAGTTCCAGCCATCCCGGCCTCGGCGCTTGGAAAAGGCGAGAAACCTGTGCGGTTTTCTCGCCTCGTTGAAGTGGACCCGATCGGGATCGAACCGACGACCTCCACAATGCCATTGTGGCGCTCTCCCAGCTGAGCTACGGGCCCGGATTTGAGTCATTTATCGTCTCAAATTTGGAACCGCTATTGTAGGGGTCACCCTTGGGTTTTCATAGGACAAATCAAGGTGGAAAAAAATTTCCCGTGTTGATGCGGGGGAACTACCGGATAGAATCTCGGAAAGCCTCTCTCAAGCAGGTCAGGCCCGCTGGGCCCTGCTGTCCATCGATTACGACATTAACGCGGATTTCGCTGGTGTTCATGATCTGGATGTTCAAATTGGCCTGTGAAAGCGCCTTGAACATTCCGATGGCAACACCGGTATGACTGCGCAGGCCAATTCCGGATACCGAGAGTTTTGCGATATCTTTTTGGTGGGTCACTTTCTGGCACCCGAGTTCCGCGGAAATCTCCTCGGCAACTTGTACGGCATGTTCTACGGATTCCCTGGGAACCGTAAATCCGACAACCGCGTGTTCCTGGATAGGATAGCTTTGCACGATCATATCGACAAAGATCCCGGCCTTGGCAATTCGATCAAAAATCTTGGCTGCTATTCCGGGTTGATTGGGAACACCGAAAATGGAAACTCTGCCCTGAGTTTCATCGAGGTTGATATCGTCTATGAACAAGGTTTCCATGCCAACACCTTGCAATCGTTCCACGACTTCCAAGGCGTCGGCACTTCGTGTGTGCACAAAGTTTTCGAGATCCAGTTGGGCTGATTTTTCGGGTTCGGTATGGAGTTCAAACTGATTGTGGACCGCCCGTAGGGCCTGCATCACCTGGTCGCGTAGAATCAAGGCGGAAATTTTGATTTCACTCGTAGTGATCATTTCCATGTTAATTCCGGCATCAAAGAGCGCCCCAAACATCGAATTGGCAATGCCGGTTTGAGTTGCCATTCCGGCACCCACGACCGAGATCTTGGAAACATGATCACAGGAATCAATTTCACCCCGGCCAAAATGCTCTACGGCTTCGTTGACTGCTTCCAGGGTGGTGTTCATTTCATTCTTGGGAACCGTGAATGAAATGTTGACGTTTCCCTGATCGGCTGCGTTTTGAACAATCATGTCCACCGTGACATTGCGATTGGCGATTCGAGAAAAAAGTTCGTAGCTGATACCTGGACGATCGGGGATATTGATGACCGAAATGCGGGCTTCTTCCTTGGTGACGGCGGCTCCGCTAACGGGTCTTTCCGGGGATTCGGATTGGTCCCAGATTAGCGAACCGGGAGAGTCGCTGAGACTGCTGCGCACGTGAATGGGGACATCAAACTTTTTGGCAAATTCGATGGATCGACTGTGCATCACACCGGCGCCCAGACTGGCAAGTTCCAGCATTTCATCGTAGCTGACTTGGTGAGTTTGCCGCGCCTCGGGAAGGACGTTGGGATCCGTGGTGAAAACTCCGTCGACGTCAGTGAAGATTTCACAGGCATCGGCCTGCAGAACGGCGGCCAAGGCGACGGCCGTCGTATCACTTCCCCCTCTCCCGAGGGTTGTAATATTCAGGTCGTTGTCGATACCCTGAAATCCTGCGGCGATCACGATGTTGCCTTCTTGCAAGAGTGTTTTCATCCGGTCCGTGGAAATCGATTTGATGCGGGCCTGGGTGTGCGTGCTGTCGGTTCGGATGCCGATTTGACCCCCGGTCAGGCTGACGGCCTTGGTTCCCAGAGAATGAATGGCCATTGCCATCAGGGCTACGCTCATCTGTTCACCGGTGGAAAGCAACATGTCCATCTCGCGGGCTTGGGGTGCCTCGCTGACTTCGTTTGCCAGTTTCACCAGTTGGTCTGTGTTTTTTCCCATCGCGCTGACGACCATCACGACTTGATGGCCTTTTTGGTGCGCCCGCACGGCCTTTCGGGCAGCGGCCTTGATTTTGGTGATGTCGGAGACACTGGTGCCGCCAAATTTCTGAACGATCAGGGACATGGTGGGTTCGATTGGATGACTTGGAAGTGAATCTACTAATCTATCGGTTGGATGGCAGATGTCCAAGGACTTGGATTGGCCAAAAGAATGGTTGAAGCGGAACTGCCAGGAAAGATAGGTTGATTTAGAGCCTCACACCAAGCCCGCTCTGGGGGGGCTTGAGCGTTACTTTTGTTGTTGCTTGTATTTTTCCTGGTACTTCCGATAGAGTCGTTTGTGGCGATCGGAAAGATCGACTTCTCGTCCTTGGATAAAGGCTTTTTCGACCTGGTTGGTGATTTCCAGTGGGGTTTGGTCCGAGATAAAAAACGTAGCGTCTTTTCCCTTTTCGAGTGAACCGACGCTTTTGTTGACGCCCAGGATTTGCGCCGGGTACAGCGTAATGGCCCTGAGTGCTTCTGTCGGATCCAGGCCGTAGGCGACTGCAGTCGCTGCTTGGTCAGGAAGGATGCGGGCATTCCAGGTTTCCGACCGGTCCGTCCCGCTGATACAGTATTGAACTCCCAGTTGCTGGAGACGTCGGGGTAGCGTGTAGGCCGCATCGTAGGCTTCATTCCTCCTTTGGGGAAGCCGGTAAACAGCCGAAAGAATTACCGGGACGTTGTGCCGCTTCAGGAGTTCTGAACAAAGAGGTGCATCGTAGCCCCCGAGGATGATTAACCGGGTTTTTTGTTGAATGGAAAACGCGACAGCTGATTGAATTTGTTGCAGGTCATTGGCAGTGACCATCATTGGCAGTTCGCCGCGAATCACAGGGATCATGGATTCAAG